>DBFOUY010000129.1:0-9015 GCA_048365975.1 Eubacterium sp. | reverse complement strand
ACTGTAAGCGTGTGGTCTGAGAACATTGATGCAAATGTTTACCTTCAGACTGTTCTTGACGAAATGAAGTGGAATTTTAAACAGCTTCAGCCTGTTTACGGACAAGACAGCAATATTATTATCAAATTTCAGACTCTGCTCAAAAGCAAAGGCTTTGACGGAATCACAATTACAATGAATTCAACTTCTGATGAAAGTCTTATTACCAAAAACGGAAAAATTATTTATCCTGCGCTTGATGAAAATTCGTATGCAAACGGCAAGCAGGTCAGATTATATTTTAATCTTAATGTCGGTGACAAAACCGTTACATATCCGACCTCGGATTTGAATGCCGTTTTAGTCCCTTGGGATACAAGCAATGTTAAAAATAATCTCGAAAAAACAGCAGATGATTTACTGAAAGATGCTGATTTATCTGCAGTTACAAATAATTTGGATTTACCGTCAAACATCGGCAGGAATGAGGGCAAATATTCTTTTGCGTGGATAGAATGGAAATCCTCTGATGAAAACCATCTTGCAATCAGTGATGAAAACAGAAACGGCAGTGCAGATGCACTCTATAATTCGTATATCGGAAAGATTTATCAGGATGAATTGGAACATAATGTTACACTTACAGCCACTATAACTAATCCTTCAACAGATGTTGCAATAACAAGAAGTTTTAATATTATAATTCCTGCATTATCGGATTATGAAATTAATCAAAACCTTGATATGATGAGAAAAATTCTCGATTACTATACTGCTGACAAACTTACTGATTTTGCAACAAAGCAGAAGCTTGATATATCAGCGGTTGACAATGATATTCAGCTTGTTATTCCAAGCAAGGTTGTGTCGCCAGATGAGCTTGAAGAAATCAACTACGGAAAACACTGGGATTACTGGAATTATAAGTTCAGCGTTACAAGTTCTGATACAGATGTAATTGAGATTAATTCATTCCGTGCTTATGTCTACAGACCGCTTGGTGAAAATAGCTCTGCTGACAAAAAGGTAACACTTACCGTAAAAATAGCGAGCAAGGAAAATCCAAACCTTTTTGTAACAAAGGATATTGATGTAACCATAAAGCATCTTTCAAGGCAGGAGCTTAATGATGCCATGGGTCTTATGGATGCAGCTAAAATGAATTATGCAGGCGGACTTCTTGGCAGTAATACAGATGCTTACAGTGTAATAGATAATCTTACGCCGTATCGTGAAATTGTATGGAACACAGATAAATCAGATGTTGATTTTGTCTATACCCATTCAGATGTTCAGGGAAATGGCATAATTGTTGACACACTTCCAAACTGGGAGGAACAGGAGGACTGGCGTTTATTCCGCACAAGTAATAAGGATTTGATTTCAAACGAAACACTCATCTTAAATCAAACTCCTGCTGATGACACGTTTGTAAAAATCAACAGTGTACTCACCGATGAAACACTCGGAAAATACTACACTAAATTCTGTAACGATAAAAACTATGATATTGAAGCGCTTGCAAAATTCAAACAGCTCTACAAGCAGCCTGTCAGTGCATATGTAATGGTTGTCGGTGCAGATAGTTACACCAAAGAATTTGCCTCAATGACTGTTGATTCAAAATCGGAACTTTTCAGCGTAAAACTTTACTCTTTCAAAAGTGAACTTGATAAGCCGATTTCCGTAACATTCACATTACTCGGACTTGACGGTGCATCAATGATTCCGAAAACCACAGAAAATTCATTTACAAAAGGTGCTACAGTATTTGATGTATTCAAAAAAATGATAGCTGACAATAATATGTATTACTCATCAAAAGGCAGTTATATATCCGCCATTAACGGTCTTGCCGAAAAAGATTACGGCGGAAGTTCCGGCTGGATGTACTCAGTTGACGGTGTGTTTGTAAATTCATATATGAATGCTCAGGAACTCAATGGCGGTGAGAATATTGTTGTTATGTATGTAAGAGATTATAAGGATGCCAACAAACAGCTTAATAATAATCCAAATGACAACAATAACAATCAAAACAGCAATCAGAAACCCGGAAATAATGACAATCAAAATACCGAAACCAACAATAATCCGAATAAAAACAACATAAATAATCAAAATGAACATTCAGCAAACAAAGCAAAAACACCTGAAAACAACAACGGCAAACACAGCACAGTTTCTGTTTCTGATCGTAAAAACGGTAATGATTCAATTTCAAAAGCAACAGACAATAAAACTGTAAGCACTGATAAAAATGATACGGATACCATTAATGATAATCCTGAAAACAGCAATGACAGTACAAATAAGAATACTGCCGAAAACAATGATAATAAGGACACTGAAAAGAATAATGTAAATTGGAAATTAATTATTCCAATTATAATCGGTGTTATATTATTAATTCTAATTATTGTATTAATCATTTTTAAAAAGCGAAAAACTAAATAATTCTTAATAAAAATGCAGTGAATTTTGAAGAGGACCATAAAAAGCAGACAATAGAAAAAGAAACCCCCTATGGTAAAGTAGGAACTACCATAGGGGGTAATTTTATGCAAAAAATATATAAATAATTATCCAAGTATACGCAATGCATATACTTGGATATAAAGTTTTGTATTAGAGATTGCACTATTAAAATAATACTTTTTTATTAACTTTTTTCATCAATAAATATGAAATTATTAATGTCACAACTTCTGCTATAGGGAAAGTGAGCCATACAATCCAATTATTGTTATGTGACTCTGACACCATTCTTGCAAAAATCCATGCAACAGGAAGTACAAATACAAGCTGTCTTGAAAGCGACACAATCAAAGACTCTATTCCTCTGTTGAGTGCCTGAAAAACACCCTGCAGTGCAATATTTATTCCGGCAAATACAAAACTTATTGTAATTATATGCATTGCACTGACAAATACATTTTCCGTTTCACCTGACAGCGTGAATACTTTTGCAAATGGGTGTGCTGATATTTCAACGATAATGGTACCAATCAGCATAATTATTACCGTGTAAAGTATTCCGTATTTTATACCGTCATTTATACGCTTTTTATTTTTCATACCATACGAGAAAGAAACTATAGGTGTAATCGCATCACGCAGACCGAAAGCCGCAAATAAAACAAACTGCTGTATTTTATAAAACAATCCATATGCTGTAACCATAGATTCACTAACCGAAACAAAAATAATATTAAGCCCGTAAGTCATAGCAGACATAAGTGCCTGTGCAATAATAGCAGGCAGACCGACAGAATATATTCCTTTAATTATTTTGGCAAATGGTTTTAAATATTTTATATTCTTTGAAATATTTTTATTAACTTTAAAATGAAAAATCACTGCTAACAGCCACGACACACACTGACCTATAACAGTAGCGAGAGCGGCACCCTTTACACCCATCTCAGGAAAACCTAATAGTCCGTAAATCATAATAGGGTCAAGAATTATATTAACAACTGCACCTGCAATCTGTGCAATAGTTGAATACATTGAATGTCCTGACGCCTGAAGTAATTTCTCATATATACCAAAGAAAATAACACCCGGTGATGCAATACAGCAAATTTTCAAATAACTGACTGCCATATCATAAATTGTTTGATTTGAGGTTTGAGTTGATATATAAAATTCAACACCGAAAATACCAAAAAGCAAAAATACTACGTAAATTATAATTGCAAGAAACTGAGCATTGCCCGCAACCTTGCTTGCCTTATCCTTATCACCTAAGCCGAGATTTTTTGCCACAAGCACATTTGTACCTATTCCAGTACCTATGGCAATTGCAACCATCAGCATCTGAAACGGAAAAGCAAGAGTTAAGGCATTCAATGCACTTTCGCCGTTTTCTGCCATATTTGAAATGAATGCACTGTCAACAATATTATAAAGAGCCTGCAGCATCATTGATATAATCATCGGAATACCCATTGACAGCATTAATTTTTTCACAGGCATAACTGCCATTTTTTCATTTCTTTTATTCATAATTACCTCCTGAAATAAAAAAAGATGTGAAGCCCTGCCGATTGGAATTACGCAGTTAGCTACACATCTTTTTAATATTATAATCGCTTCAAATTTTTTGTCAAAGGCAATTTTGCACAAATTTGAATATTAAAAAATCAAATTTTTTAATATATTATATCGGAAATACAAATGGTTTTCCGTCCATCATTTGAATGTTCAATGCAACATCATAAACTGACTTAATTAATTCTGAAGTGATTATTTCATTGGGTACTCCTTGTGCAACAATTTTTCCGTCTTTCATAGCAACGATTTCATCACTGTAATAAAGCGACTGATTTATGTCGTGGAGAACCATTACAATAGTAATACCGAATTCTCTATTGAGTTGTTTTATCAGCTTTAATATATCTAACTGATAACGAATATCAAGGTATGTTGTCGGCTCATCAAGAAACAAAATTTCAGTATCCTGTGCAAGAGCCATTGCAATCCATACTCGCTGCTTTTGCCCTCCTGACAGCTCTGCAACAGGCTTGTCTTTTAATTTCAGTGTATTTGTTATTTCCATTGCCCACTGAATTTTTTCCTCATCAGCCTTAGTATCTTGTGAAATACCGAATTTATGATACGGAGTCCTGCCGTAAGAAATCAGCTTTTCTACAGTCAGATCGGCTGGTGCGGTATTATACTGATGAACAATGGCAACTAATTTTGCAAAATCCTTTAATTTTATGTCTGAAATATTTGTTTTTCCAAGTTCTATTATACCTGAATCAGGTTTCAAATTCTTTGTCATTAAATTGAACAATGTTGATTTTCCGCATCCGTTTGCACCGATTAATGTTGTTATTTTACCCTTATGCAAATCAAAAGAAAGGTCTTTTATCACTTCATGTTTTCCATATGAAAAGGAAAGGTTTCTAACTGAATATGTAATACTATCTGCCATAATTCTGCTTTGACCTCCTTAACAATATAATAAAAAACGGTCCACCGATAACCGACATAATAACAGACGCACTTATTTCATAAGGATAAGCAATTGTTCTTCCCATAGTATCGGCAAGGAGCAATGTAAATGCACCGAGCAAAACAGTATAAGGTATAAGAATTTTATGATTACTGCCAACCAAAAGCCTTGCAATATGCGGAACAATAAGCCCGAGAAAGCTGATAGGACCTATAATTGCTGTTGAAATACCTGCAAGCAAAACGGCAATAACCGAAATAATAATTCTGCTTTTTGTAACATTCATTCCGACAGAACGAGCTGTTTTATCCTCCAGTGCCAGCAGATTACACTGACCCGAAACAAACAGACTTCCAATCAGACCTATTAACGAATAAATAAGAATAGTTTGAAAATCATCCCAGGTTTTCATTGAAATGTTTGCATTGACAATGCTTGCAACACCAGAATAATTACTGCCTGTACCTGAATTGAAAGCGCTCATAATTCCTGTGAACATAGCGTTGACCGCTACACCCACAAGTATAATTCTGAGCGGTGATAATCCGCCTTTTAACGAAAGACTGTATACAAGAGCAAACGCAATCATACCGCCGAGAAAAGCAAACAGCGGTGTAAAAAAATACAGTGACGGAACAAACGCAGTAATCAGAACCGCAGCAAGGCTTGCACCGCTGCTGACACCTATAATGCCGGGGTCAGCAAGGGGATTTTTCATCACCGCCTGAAGCAGAACACCCGAAACAGCAGTCGCCGCACCTCCAAACATAGCAATAAATATGCGCGGAAAACGCAAATCATAAATAGTTGCAACGTCAGGATTATATTCAACAAACAATCCCCTGAACAGCTCAGAGGCAGAAATCTTCAGACTCCCTGTATTTACGGAAAACAGAAACAAAACTGCCAGACCTGCAGCAGTAATAATAAACGAAATTATTTTTTTCTTTTTACTTATCAAAATTGAAGCCTCCGTTTTTCTGATTTTTTATTCACCGTAAAGCATAGGCTGCAATTCTTCAAGTGCCTGCGGATATTTGAAATTAGCACTCATACCAAATAATGAAGGATCAAGATCGTACACCCTGCCCTCCTGAACGGCACGAAAATGTTTCCAAATATCATTTGTTTCAAATTCTTCGGCAAACATATCCTTTACCTGATCAGGCAAAGCGTGTGCCGCACGAAGAATAATATCAGGATCCTTAGTTTTCATATCCTCTGTATTGGCGTTCAGAAATTCTTCGTCTGTGCCTGCATACACGTTTATACCGCCTGCAAGCTCCACAAGATTTCCGACATAGCTGTTTTCAGTTGCAACAATATATGAACCGGGCAAGCCCATAAGAACAAGTACCTTGGGCTTTTCCTTATCGGCATTTTTACTGCGGTAATCATCCATAAAGACGTTAAACTCATCAACAAGAGCCTTAGCTTCCTGCTCACGATCAAATTTTTCACCGAGTGCTGAAATGGAATTGTACATTCCGTCAACGCTCTTTAAATTCAAAAACAAAGAATTGACTTCAATAGAGGCATATTTAGGCTGCAAATCGTTTTGCAGAGAGTTTGGCGAAAGCACATAATCAGGATTAAGCGATTTCAATATTTCCAAATCGGGATTCATTGCCATACCTACCTTAGGAAGCTCCTCATACCTTTCAGGAATACTGCTGTTAGTATTACAAACGCCTACTAAATCAAGATTTAATCGGTTGCAGATTTCTGCAACGGCAGGGGAGGTTGCTATCAATCTTGCATTTTCTGCATTATTCGTATTTGCCGTATTGTCAGAATGCTGATTAACACAGCCTGCAAAAGCAAACATCAACACAACGGCAAGCAGTAAGGATATAATTTTTTTGTATTTCATATACAATACTCCTTATTTTTTCTTTTTATAAAAGCAGAAGTACCAGATGCATACACCGGCTGCAGCAGCTATAACAACACCGCCGATAATCCATCCTGCTGCACTGCTATTATTTTTATTATCAGAAGTATGTTTATCAACTTCTTCACCTGATGCATCAAACTCCTGCAAATCTGCCTTAGTAGTATTTTCAGATGTCATTTGAGAAGTTTCGGCTGCTGTTGTTTCTGTTGAGGTTGTTGCTTTGGCAGTAGTTGCTGCCGTTGTTGCAGCTGTTGATTGTTCAGTTGTTTTTTTTGTTTCTGCCTTTTTTGTTGTTGACTCTTCAACTTTTACGCTTGTGATAAAATCATCCGAGCCTGACTGCAAATCAGAAACAGTGATGTAAAAAATAACCTCTCGTCCCATAGGAACAACATACATATTGCAGCGAATAACAGCATTTTCACTTGGCACTTTCATTCTGAAATCGGCTGTGTTGTTTGTATAATCCTCCTGCATAAGTGATGCGGAAACTGATGAAAAAGAGCCGTTTCTTTTTCCGTCAACCTGAAATTGAGGATCCTGTATATTATCCATCAGCTTTAATCTTACAGTAACATATGTATTGCCGGACGAGTCAACCTCAACAAGTGCCTTGGTATAAGTAGCACTTTCTGTCATAGACTGACCAAGTGTTTCAGAGCTTTCTCCCCCTGAATCCTCAATATTACCCGTACCGGGATGCCTGTAATGCGGAGTTGCCGTGGCAATATAAATTCCGTTTGAGGCTGCAAATGCATTTAATGCACTTATATTCACACAAAACAGCATTGCAACTGCCAGCAAAACAGATATAATGCGTTTAATATAGTTTTGATTTACCATATTTATAAATAACCTCCTAATATTAACGGCAGGATTTCTCCTGCCGCCTGTAAATTATTCGCTTACCTTTTTCTTTTTTGTAAAAACAACTGCTCCCGATGCACCTGCCAAAGCAATTACAAGCATTATAAATACTGACAAATACTCAGGTGCACCTGTTGACGGACTCTTCGCTGAGCCATTACCTGATGTGCTGCCGTTTTCAACCAAAGCATACTGTGCAGCTGTTTTAGTAATAATTGTGAAGTATCCGTCTTTTACTTCACCCTTTACAAGTGTTTTACTGCCGTCAGAATTTACACGATATACGGCAAGCTTTGAAGCGTTAAGGCCGCTTGTCGGGATACTGATTGTTACTGTACCGTTTGGTGCAACCTCATTACCGTTGGCATCAATAAACTTAACATCGTAAAGTCTGAAATTTTTACCGATATCATTGAGTGCTTTAGCGGCATTATCATAGTCGGCACCTTTAGTGATTTCGGTAACAACAATTTTTACATTCTCATCAAATACACCCTTATCTGCGTGCACCTTTACGCCTGTTGCTGCATCTGTATAATCAACAGCAGGTGACAGCTCTTCAGGAGTATCAGGAATAAAGTCAGGATCATCCTCTGTTGTTTCTTTCAAACTGCTCCAATCAAGTTTAAGAAGTACATCCTGATCACCTGTTCCCTCTGAAATATCCTCCATTACAGGAACAAATACGTGAAGAGGAACATAGCCGTCAGCATCATTCAAAGCATCTGAAACAAGCGGGAATTTTAGCTGATCAGGATAAAGCAAACCTTCTGATGAACCTCCTGTCTGATTGAATTCATCAATAACATCTGTGCCGTCTGCATTCTTCTGTGTTGAGAGGACTTCAGCAGGTATAAGCTTTCCGTTTATTGCACCATACTGTCCGTAAGTGTAGCCGTTATCGTAATAAGAAAGCTTTGCAAGATAACCAAATCTGTTAAGATAATGCAAGCCGTGGAAATCCATAGTAAGATAATAATTTCCGTTTTCAACATTCAGCTTTATAGTATGATTGATTGCATCATTGCTCATAGATTTATCCTGACGGTTTACCTTAATCATTTCACCGTTAATTGAATAAACACCGTCAGCCAGATTATTTTTATCAAGTGAATCCACAGGCTTTAATTCAAGTGCAGACACTGCCTCCGTAATTCTTTTTGCCATAGCGTCGACAGAATCCTGTTCTGTAATGTTCTTTCCGCGAACAACAGAATTTTTTGCCGCATCAACTCTTTGAACGCTGTCGTCTGTATATATTGATAAATCAGCAGGAATCTTTTTAAGTGCGGCATCAACTGCACTG
>DBFOUY010000128.1:0-8639 GCA_048365975.1 Eubacterium sp. | reverse complement strand
GCTGAGGGATGATACATTTAAAGATTACAATTTTGTATGGGCATTTAAGAAGCCTGAGGATTTTGATTTTTTAAAAGAGAATAAGAATACCTTTCTAATCAAAAGCGGTGGAAAAGAATATTTCAAATATTTTGCAAAGGCTAAATTCTGGATTGTAAATTCAAGAATTAATGAAGCAATAATGAAAAAAAACAGTCAGGTCTATGTTCAGTGCTGGCACGGCACACCGCTTAAAAAGCTTGGCTATGATATTGATGCGAAAAACGGCAACGCTATGAATTCTGTCAGTGACATAAGATATAAGCATCGTGTCGATTCAAAAAGGTATGCCTATATGGTGTCACCCTCACGCTTTTGCAGTGAAAAATTTGCGTCTGCATTTAATCTGCAAAATACGGATATAATCAAGGAAATCGGCTATCCGAGAAATGATTATCTTTATAACTATAACCAGTCAGATGTTGACAGAATTAAAGAAGAACTGAATATACCTGCTGATAAAAAGGTGATTCTTTATGCACCAACATGGCGTGATAATCAGCACGATTCTGCTAAGGGCTATACATATACTCCGCAGCTTGATTTTGATACGCTTCAGAAAGCGATAGGCAGTGAATATGTGGTGCTTTTCAGAAGTCACTATTTTATTGCAAATTATATTGACTTGGAAAAATATAAAGGTTTTGTCTATAACGTTAGTACTTATAATGACATTGCTGAGCTTTATGTTATCAGCGATTTGCTCATTACTGATTATTCAAGTGTTTTCTTCGATTTTGCAAATCTTAAAAGACCTATGCTCTTTTATATGTATGATTTTGATGAATATAAAAATGAAATGCGTGATTTTTATATTGATGTGTCAGAGTTACCCGGTCCTATTGTTAAAAAGGAAAGTGATTTGATTGAGGAAATAAATAATATTGATACATATATTATTAAGTACGGCGAAAAGTATATTGATTTCTATAATAAGTATAATTACCTTGACGACGGCAAAGCGGCAAACAGAATGATAGAAATTCTGAAAAATGATATATAACAAACAACAGGCAACAGCTTTAAACTGTTGCCTGCTTTTTTATGGCGGAGTGGGTGGGATTTGAACCCACGGGTGACTGAATCACACGACAGATTTCGAGTCTGTGCCGTTATGACCTCTTCGGTACCACTCCGTGTTCTGTATATTTTATACTTTTTTAATCCTTTTGTCAATATTGATTGAAAGTGCTATAACTTTATGATAAAATACCACTATTAATATTGTTCGGAGATTAAATGCTATGATTTCAATTATAGATTATGGTGCAGGAAATCTTTCAAGTGTGAAAAAGGCACTTGATTTTCTTGGTGCTGAAAGTGAAATAACACAGGACAAGGATAAGATTTTATCTGCCTCACATATTATTCTGCCCGGTGTCGGCTCATTCGGTGACGCTATGAATTCAATGGCAGAGCGTGGACTTGTGGATGTAGTAAAGGAAGCGGCACTGAGCGGTAAACCGTTTCTCGGAATATGCCTTGGTTTGCATCTTCTTTTTGAAGGCAGTGATGAAAGTCCTGAAATAGACGGGCTTGGGATTTTAAAAGGTAAAATGGTTACAATTCCACGTGACAGAGGACTTAAAGTACCCCATATAGGCTGGAATTCTGTAAGTCTTAAGCAGAAGGACGGTATTTTCAGCGGTATTGATGATAACAGTTATTTCTATTTTGTTCATTCATATTATTTGAAGGATGCAGATGAGGATGTAGTTGCAGGTGTTACTGAATACGGTGTGCCGATAGAATGTGCAGTGCAGAGGGGCAATTTGTGCGCAGTGCAGTTTCACCCTGAAAAAAGCAGCAGTGCAGGTTTGAAGCTGCTTAAAAATTTTATTGAGATGGAGGGATAACATAAGTATGTATGCTAAAAGAATTATTCCCTGCCTTGATGTGAAAAACGGACGTGTTGTCAAAGGCGTTTCATTTGTTGAATTAAGGGATGCAGGCGACCCTGTTGAGTGTGCAGCTGCCTATGATAAGCAGGGGGCAGACGAGCTTGTTCTGCTTGATATAACTGCTACCCACGAGGGCAGAAGCACAATGATAGATATTGTAAGACGTGTTGCAGAAACTGTATTTATTCCATTCACTGTCGGCGGCGGAATAAAAAGCGTTGATGATTTTAAAGAACTGCTCAGAGCAGGTGCAGATAAAATTTCTGTTAATTCTGCTGCAGTCAGAAACCCTGATTTAATTAACGAGGCGGCATATAAATTCGGTTCTCAGTGCGTTGTGTGTGCTATTGATGCGAAAAGAAATGGCAATGGCTGGGAGGTTTATCTTAACGGAGGAAGAATCCCCACAGGCATTGATGCGGTTGAATGGGCTGTTGAAGCTGAAAAAAGAGGGGCAGGCGAAATTCTGCTTACATCAATGGATTGTGACGGACAGAAAACAGGCTATGATATTGAGCTTACACGTGCTGTCAGCGAGAGAGTGGGAATACCTGTTATAGCATCAGGCGGTGCAGGAAAGGCAGAGCATTTTTATGATGCGTTTACTGAGGGCAAAGCAGATGCAGTGCTTGCTGCAAGCCTTTTCCATTTTAATGAGCTGCCGATACCTGAGCTTAAAAAATATCTGAATGATAAGGATATTTCAGTGAGAATGTAATATGAAAAATAACACCCTTGCAGGACATTTTTTTCCTGTAAGGGTGTTATTTTTATAATCTAAAATATTTTATTCAATCGGTTTCAGGTTTTTAAGACTGATGTCCATAATAGGAGCTGAGTGTGTAAGTGCACCGCAGGATACAAAATCAACACCAACTTCTGCAATTGATTTAAGTCTTTCTTTTGTTACGTTGCCTGAGCATTCTGTTTCAGCTCGTCCGTTGATAAGCTCAACAGCCTTGCGCATAGTTTCGTTATCCATATTATCAAGCATAATGATATCTGCGCCTGCGTTTACAGCTTCTTCAACCTGCTCAAGTGTTTCTGTTTCAATTTCAATCTTGCGTACGAATGGTGCATAAGCCTTAGCCATCTGAATTGCCTTTGTTATTGAGCCTGCTGCACCGATATGATTGTCCTTGAGGAGTACACCGTCTGACAGGTTATATCTGTGGTTTGTTGCACCGCCGACTGTAACCGCATATTTTTCAAAGGGACGCATATTAGGTGTTGTTTTTCTTGTGTCGAGCAGTGTAGTGTTTGTTCCCTCAAGCTCTGCCATATATTCTTTTGTAATAGTGGCAATGCCGCTCATTCTTTGAAGATAGTTAAGCCCTGTTCTTTCACCGCTTAAAATTGCCTTGATGTCACCATAGATTACACCGAGCAAATCGCCGCTTTTAACATTGTCGCCATCCTTGAAATATGCCTCAAAACGGCTTGTTTCGTCAAGAAGCTCAAAGGTTCTTTTGAAAATATCAAGACCGCATATGATGCCGTCCTGCTTGCATATAAGCTCTGCTCTGCCCTGCTTGTCCTCAGGCATAACAGCATTTGTTGAAACATCCTCTGAGGTTATATCTTCTCTTAATGTGTTCCATATATACTGGTCTACATTAATCTTCATTGTTACACCATTTATCATAAAATTCTTTGTCCTTTCCTCTTATCTCATTCATAATCAAAGCCTTAAATTCCTTTTCACGAATATCCTTTGGCGGATATGAGCTTAAATCAAGCTCAGGTATTTTAAGCTCTTTTTCGCTGTTGTCACTTGCAATAAGCTCTGCCGCCCTTTTTGCAAAAACAAGGCTTTCAAGCAGCGAGTTAGATGCAAGTCTGTTCTTTCCGTGAACACCATTACACGCAGTTTCACCAACGGCATAAAGATGCTCCATGGTGGTTTTTCCATTAATATCAGTTTTCACACCGCCCATCATATAGTGCTGTGCAGGTGTAACAGGAACCTTGTCCTTTGTTATATCATAGCCCTCGTCCGTACAGGCATCAAAAATATTAGGGAATCTTTCGCTTGCTTCCTCACTGTTCATTGTGGGCAGTGTTATATATACATGGTCCGTGCCGAATTTTGCCATTTCTTCGACTATTGCATTTGTAACAACATCACGAGGCTGTAGCTCGTCAGTGAAGCGTTCACCCTTTTCGTTAAGCAGTATTGCGCCTTCACCACGCACGCTTTCGCTGATTAAAAAGCGTCTGCCGCTTTTTTTGCTGTAAAGGGTAGTGGGATGAATCTGAATATAGTTCATATCCTGAAGTTCAACACCATGCTTTAATGCAAGTGCAAAGCTGTCACCTGTGATATGCGGAAAGTTTGTTGAATTTAAAAACAGTCCGCCGATTCCGCCTGTGGCAAGAATTATGTCACGTGCAAGTATTGCACCCATTTCGCCAAACTCGTCCTCACATACAATACCCTGACATATATTGTTTTCCTCAATGAAATCAATCATCGTTGTCTGTGTAACAAGTGTGATGTTGCTCCTTTTTTTGGCGATACTTAAAAGAGTTGCGGTGATTTCCTTGCCTGTTTCGTCCTTGTGATGAAGTATTCTGTTTCTGCGGTGAGCACCCTCACGTGTGTAGTCAAAGTCACCCTCCTCGTCAGTGTCAAAATTAACACCGAGCTTAACAAGCGTGCCGATTACATCGGTTGAAGATTCAATCATCACCTTGACAGATTTAGGGTTGTTTTCATAGTGCCCTGCCTTCATAGTGTCCTCATAATAGCAGTTAAAGTCATTAATGTCCTTTAACACGCACACTCCGCCCTGAGCAAGGTATGAGTCACATTCCTTAAGTTTTTCCTTTGTGATAAGCAGTATATCTTTATCGCTCGGCAGGCACAGGGCAGCAAACAGTCCTGCAACACCGCTGCCGACTATTACAACGTCTGTTTTTATGTAGTCCTTAATATCCATTGCCTATATAGTTCTCCCGGATTTTCTGATTTAGGTTATACTTATTCTAATATATAATTTTTTTCAGCTGTTGTCAAGTGTTGCCTATGTATATGAGTTGTGTTAAAATTATCAAGGGACAGGTATTGATACATCAAGGAGGGTGATAATATGAATGTTTTTGATTTTGATAATACAATCTATGACGGTGAAACTCTTGTGGATTTCGTAGCTTATTATATAAAAACCGACCCCAAAATATGGAAATATGTTCCTAAGCTTTTATGGATTTATTTTAAGGATACCTGCCATCTTTTTACTGTTGGTGAGGCAATAAAGGCTTATGCAGGCTTTCTTGAAGGGTATTATACCAAAATTGATACTATCGAAGAGAATGTAAAAAAATTCTGGGATAAAAATGAGCACAAAATAAAGCCATGGTATGAGTCTGTAAGAAAAGAAGACGATATAATTGTGTCAGGTACAACAGATTTTATTCTTGATGAGATTATGGGCAGAATGGGAATAAAAAATTATGTAGGCTCGTCTATTGATAAAAAGACAGGAAAATTTAAACGGCTTTGCTTTCTTGAAAATAAGGTGAAAATTTTTAATGAGCTTTACCCTGATGCACATATTGATAATTTCTATACTGATTCAATGAATGACAAGCCGATGATGGATATAGCTGACCATGTGTTTTTTGTTACCGGCGACAAAATAGAACAGATTAAGTAAGTATCCTTATGTTAAAATCAGCAGTTGTTAAATATGACTTATTACTCGAATCATTATTTTTATTTACTTTATTAAAAAACAGTATTCAGACAGGAAAGATATAATATAATTAGTTAAATCTGTAAATGATATTGACTTTTTTATCATAATGTGTTACTCTTTTGTTACAATTTTGGTATACAAGATTTTGATTAAAAAAAAACAAAATTTGGCGTAAATACAAGATGTTGTACAGAAAAAATCAGCATACAACAATTTGTGCAGTTTTTGAAATAGTTACATTTTGGATAAAATGTATACGATTTAATTTATTTTGTGTGTTATATTTGATATAATAGCTGTGTTTTATGATTAATAATACATATTTGTTTGCCAAATGCAAACATTATTTAAAGATATAAGAAAGTGAGTCTTATATCATATATTATACGAACAGCGTATAAGAGAGGTGAATTTGTTTGGAAAATTTTGTAATACAGGGCGGCAGTGAGCTTTTTGGCGAGGTTACTGTCAGCGGTGCAAAAAATGCTGCTGTTGCAATTATTCCTGCAGCTTTGCTTGCCGACGATGTAGTACGTATTGAAAATATTCCAAATATAAGTGACGTTAGTCTGATAATTCAAATTCTTGACCGTATGGGTGCAGGAATTAAGATGATAAATAAAAACACAATTGAAATTGATTCACGTTCGGTTACATGCCAGCCGGTTCCTTATGAGCTTGCATCCCATTTCAGAGCAAGCTATTATCTTATCGGTACAATGCTCGGCAGATTTAAAAATGCCGAGGTAGCTATGCCGGGCGGATGCGATTTCGGCACAAGACCTATTGACCTTCATATCAAGGGCTTTCAGATGCTTGGTGCAAGTGTTGATATTGTTAACGGAATGGTATGTGCCAAGGCAGATAAGCTTATAGGTGCAGCAATATATATGGATAATGTTTCAGTTGGTGCAACAATGAATGTTATGCTTGCTGCTGTTCTTGCACGTGGCCTGACTGTGATTGAAAATGCTGCAAAAGAGCCGCATATTGTTGACCTTGCTAACTTCCTTAACTCAATGGGTGCAGATGTCCGTGGTGCAGGTACTGATGTAATCAAAATCCGTGGCGTTGAAAAGCTGCACGGCTGCACATATTCAATTATTCCCGATCAGATTGAGGCAGGCACTTATATGGTGGCTGCGGCTGCCTGTGGCGGTGACGTTCTGGTTAAAAATGTTATACCAAAGCATCTTGAGTCAATAAGTGCAAAGCTTGAGGAAGCCGGTGCAGAAATTATTGAATATGATGATGCTGTAAGGGTTACACGCTTTAAGTCACTTCAGAAATGCAATGTTAAAACGATGCCTCATCCGGGCTTTCCGACTGATATGCAGCCACAGATGGCAGTGCTTCTTTCTGTTGCTAATGGTACAAGCATTTTGTCAGAAAGTGTGTGGGACAATCGCTTTCAGTATGTAGGTCAGCTTCTAAGAATGGGTGCTGATATTCAGGTCGACGGCAAAATCGCTGTTATTGAAGGTGTTAACAGATTAACAGGTGTTAATGTTAAGGCAACCGATCTTCGTGCAGGTGCTGCAATGATTATTGCAGGTCTTGTGGCTGATGGTGAAACTATTGTTGAGGATATTCAGTATATAGACAGAGGCTATGAGGATGTTGTTGAAAAATTCTCAAGTCTTGGTGCACGTATCAGACGTGTTGAAATCAGCGAGGCAGAGGCTGTTGCTGATGTAGGATAAGCAAAAATATTAAAATCGTATCGTTTTGTCGATACGATTTTTTGTTGAAATTCGGGGAATTATATGTCAAAGGTGTGTCAGCTTTTTTCAGGAAGCAGCGGAAATTCAATATTGATTTCATCAAAGGGTCACAATTTTTTAGTGGATATAGGTGTGTCAGCAAAAAGATGTGAAACTGCACTGCTTCAGCGTGGTGTTGACCCTAAGAGCATTGACGGCATATTTATTACCCACGAACATAATGACCATACATCAGGTCTGCGTGTTTTTGCTTCAAGGCATAATACACCTGTGTTTGCTGCTGAAGCATGCATTGATGCTATGTATGATAAAAGCATAATTAATGATAAGGTACATATTGAAAGAATTGATTATCGTATGGAGCTTTGCGGTGTTGAAGTAAAAGCCTTTAAGCAGAGCCACGACAGCGTTGATTGTGTCGGCTACAGATTAGAACTGCCGAATGGCAGAAGTGTTGCTGTTTGTACTGATACAGGCTATGTTACTGACAATGCAAAAGAAATATGCAGCGGTGTTGATTTGATTTTTGCAGAGTCAAATCACGAAACCTCTATGGTGGAAACAGGACCTTACCCTTATTATCTTAAACAGCGAGTGCTCGGTACACGAGGTCACCTTTCTAATTTTGCCTGCGGTGAATTTATTAAGGAGCTTGCAATGTCAGGTACAACTCGTTTTGTCCTGTCGCATTTGAGCAGGGAAAATAATATGCCGCATATTGCAAGACAGAATGCTATTGCCGCCCTTGACGAAATAGGACTTTGTGAAGAAAGGGATTACAGACTCTATGTTTCATCGCCTGAAAGCACAGAGCAGGGTATAGCAATATGATGAATATTACAGTTATTGCAGTAGGAAAATTAAAGGAAAGTTACCTTCGTGACGGCTGCAGTGAATATATAAAAAGGCTTGGTGCTTTTGTAAAAATCAATGTGGTTGAAATTGCCGAGGAGCGTGCAACAGATAATCCGAGTCAGAGTGAGATAAATAATATTATTGAGAAAGAGGGAGAACGTATAATGGCAAAAATCCCCAAAGGTGCTGCTGTTATACCGCTTTGTATTGAAGGCAAGGAGTATTCAAGCCCTGATTTTTCAAAACTGATTGAGAACATATCAATGAATAGCTCCCATATCTGCTTTGTTATCGGCGGTTCATTCGGATTGAGTGATGCTGTTAAGTCAGCAGGTAAATATAAGCTGTCTTTCGGTAAAATGACTTTGCCTCATCAGCTTGCACGAATGGTGCTGCTTGAACAGGTTTACAGGGCCTTT
>DBFOUY010000127.1:0-5592 GCA_048365975.1 Eubacterium sp. | reverse complement strand
AACGGGTAATAATATGGAATGATGGTTTTTATACATTCAGAATTTCAGGTAACATTGATAAAGACACTCTTCTACAAATTGCAAATAATACAAATTAAGCATTGGAATGGAAAATTTTGAAATTTTTTCAAAATTTTCCATTTTTCTTTTCACAATTCATCCAGTCGCTGCGATATAAAGAGCGAAAGGAGGTGAAAAAAATGCATAATGCTATGAATGTAATAAAAAAATCTACATTAATTGCTATATCCATAATCATGATATTGAACTGCAATATTTGTGCAAATGCTGCTACAAGTAAAAATAATTCTATTGTAAGTCCTTTATATACAACAATAGAAACTAATACAGCATATATATCAATCAGTGGCATAAAAGCAACATGTAATGCTACTGTAACTTCACAATATTCAGCGCAATTGAAAATCAAAATGGAATTGCAAAAGAAAAAATCAACAGGGTATGAAACTGTTGAAACATGGACAAGCAGTAAATATGGTTATTCGATGTCTTATACAGAGTCACGAAACATAAATGTTTTATGTGATTATCGCCTTAAAGCTACTATTACTGCAGGAAGTGAAACAATAGTTGTTTATGATTATCCATGATAACGAAAGGAGAGAATAAAATTGAAAAAGAAAAAGCTACTGCAATCCATAATTGCAATGTTTCTTGTAATCATTACAGTGTTCAGCACAATGACAGCAATGGCAGAGCCTTTGGCTGAAGCAGTAAAAGAAGTAACCGAAGCTGCTGAAATGATTGAACAGGAAACCTTTATCTATCCAGAAGAAAAGAATTCGGAAGAAGATAAAGAAGATACTCCTGAAGCTGCCGAAGATCTGCGAGAGCCTGATGTGGCAGAGCAGACCGAAACGGATGAATTTGGTGAGCCCGTTGTAATCAGCGAACACTCAAAGATTTATCAGACCGGGGATAATACTTTCAAAACAGTTTATTCAGAAATTCCGAATACCTTCAAAGAAAACGGAAAGCAGAAAGAATATGATAATACACTTGTTCTGAAAGAAAAGGTTGTCGGTCAGGATTACTATACGAATAAACAGAGTGATATTGATGTTAAGCTCCCTTCTGAAATTAAAGAGAATAAGGGCATCACCTTTGAATACGGCAAAACAAAGGTTGACTTAATTCCTCTTGAAGGCGATTACTCTAAATCAGCTGTTAAAGAAAATGCAATTCTGTATAACGATGTTTATGACGGAATTGATGTTCAGTATACAATCCACGAGCTTGGACTCAAAGAGGATATCATCCTTAATAAGCATACTGATAAATTCTCCTTTACATACAAGCTTGATACACACGGTGCAGAAGCAAGACTTGAAAATGGTGTTATTAATCTCTATGAAAAGAAATCAGACGAGCCTGCATTAACGCTTTCTGCACCTATGATGACAGACGCTGATGCAAAAATCTGTGAGGATGTTGAACTGACATTAACAGAAGAAAAGGGCGAATATATTGTTACTGTAACTGCTGATAAGGAATGGCTCAATTCAGCAGACAGAGCATATCCTGTTAAAATTGACCCTAATTTCACTGTACCGTCAAGTAAATTTACAGTAGTTACTGCAAGCCAGCTCAGAGGTGTATACCTCGGCAAATCTTATGGTTATGCCGGTCATCTTACCGATGACAATATAGGCATGCCCGGTGCTGGTGATCTTGGTAAAACCAGAATGTATTTTCATATTGATGAAGATTTCAGTTCAATTCCCGAAGGTTCAAAAATCAACAGTGCTACCTTCAGAATATATCAATATATGAATTACACCAGTAATACTGATTTCCAGTGTTTCAGAATTGAAGACCCTTGGTCAGCAAATACACTTGAATGGTCTGATGCTATAAAATTAAACCAATCACCTTGCGGTGAATCTTCAATTGTTTCTTCTTCTGTTGGTTTTCATGAATTTGACTGTAGAGAAACTGTAAACAACTGGGTACAGGGTATTCAGGAAAATTATGGTCTTGTTGTTCAGGCAACAGATGAAACAAGAACAGGCAGTCCGTTCTTTACACCGCTTTCATCATCAGGCAATCCCGGACAGGAAGCCTTTACTCCTGATAAAGCACCACAGTTAATTATTGATTGGGAAGTACCTAACCCTGTTGATCCCAACTATCCTCTTGATGAAACCACAGTAACACTCAGAACAATAATTGAGACAAGTAAAGACGGCATACTTAGATTTTGTGCAGTTTTTGCTGATGGTGTTGCCGCACCGGATGCTGCTGTTGAATACAAGCTGAATGATAGCAGTAAAAATCAGCATGGTATAGTCCCTGCTCTGCCATCATACAAATATCCTGATTCAACAGACTGGAATAATCAGTTCCCTAAGAGAGCTACTAAATATAAAGATATTTTAGGCAACTGGCAGACGCTTGTGCCTTTCACAAATCCAGATTTTAATGTGAATTACTATTATACTGTTGATACTGCGAAAGATGGTGTTATCGGCAAATCACATAAAAGCGACAGTTTCCTTATATATAAAATAAAGCAGTATGATACGCTTCCTAAAATTGCAAAATATTATGGTGTTGACCTGAATCAGATTTCTTTTGATAATCGTATTCAAGATATGCTGCTTGTAGAGAACAATACTATATTTATCAGAAATCCCTCTAAAAATGCAAATAAACCATATAATCCTGAACCACTTTCAGATGCAGATAAGCGTAAGATTGACTCTTTACTCATGGGTAGAGGAATGCATTGTGAATTTGGTATGGAACCAATAAATTTCAACACAGGTAATTTCTATTTCAACACAGAGGATATTTCTATCCCAGATTTCAATGGCAATTTCGGTATTGAAAGAACATACAATTCAAAGGGCGCAGGCTACAACAGTTCTTTTGGTCGCGGCTGGCACTTTGAATATGATGAGTATATATCAAAGCTTGAAAACGGCACTTATGTATATTCCCGTGGTGACGGTAGTGCCATATATTTTGAACCTGACGGAAAAGGCGGATATACTTGTCCTGACGGATATAACCTCACCTTTACACCAGTTAAAATCGGTGAAAAGGAAGGCGATTTCGGCGGTGAAGAATTAGAAAAATACAATGTATATGAATATGAGATTAAGTCTGCTGATGGTGAAGTAAGACGCTTCAACACAATGGGTATGCTTACTAAAATCACAGATGCAAAAGGCTTTGTAACATCACTCAGCTATGATGATGAATATAACCTCAAGTCAATCAAATCCCCGGCAGGAACTTCATATGCATTTACATATACAGAAGACGGATATATTAAGTCTATCACTCTGCCAAACGGCAAAACTCTTAATTATGCTTATGATGACAATAACAATCTTGTTTCATACAAGGATGCTAACGGCAATGAAATAAAGTATGCTTATGACAACAAGCATCAGATGACTTCATGGACAGATGCCGAGGGCAATGTTATTGTAACAAACACTTACGATAACGAAGGCAGAGTTACAAAGCAGGTTGATGCTAATGGTGCAGTAAGCACACTTGCTTATGCCAACGGCAAAACAACCACAACAGATGCAAACGGCAATGTTACTGTATATAACTATGACAATCAGTACCGTACAACTAAGATTGAATATCCTAACGGAAGTACTGAAATCAAAGCATATGATAACAGCAATAACCTTGCAAGCGTAACAGACCGTAACGGCAATAAGACTGAGTATACATACGATAAAAATGGTAACATCCTGACCGAAAAGCGTTTTGATGGCACTGTTAAAAAGTATGAATACAACAGCGATAATCAGGTTACTAAAGTAACGGATTATGACGGCAAAACAACATCCTATGAGTATAAAAACAAGGATGTTGTTAAGCAGATTAATAACGATGGTACAGTATTAACATTTGAATATGATAATAACCATCGTATGACAAAGAGCACGGATGCCAAGGGCAATTCAAGTGAATACACATATAAGGGGACTTTCATATCATCACTGAAAAGTGCCGATGGTAAAGTATCTGAATACGCATATAATTCACTTGGTCAGATTATCAGCATTACAGATGCAAATGGTGGAATCACACGCTTTACATATGATAATGCAGGCAGAAAGCTCACTCAGCAGACTGCTGATGATGCAATCACAAAATATGTATATGACAAAGCAGGCTGTGTAACCTCAATCACAGACCCTAAAAACAATGCTTTCACATTTACATATGACGGACTCGGAAATATCTTAACTGCAACCGATCCATACGGCAAAACCATTTCATATGAATATGACGGTGTGGGCAATAAGATAAGTGAAACAGATGCCGAGGGCAACAAGACTGTTTATGCTTATGACAGTATGAATAATCTTGTGTCATCAACAGATGCAGACGGCAATGTAATCACATATGCTTATGATAAAAACGGCAATCAGATTTCTTCAACAGATGCCAACGGCAATGAAACAAAAATAGAATATGATTACCGCTTTGACGAGGTATCAAAAGTAACGAATGGCGCAGTCGAAGCATTGAGTTATGAGTATGATGCAGTAGGTAATATTACAAAAATCACTTATCCTAACGGCAGCAGCATTTCAAATTCATATGATAATATGAACAGAATTGCAAAAACTGTTTCTCCGTCAGGGCTTGAAACAACATATACCTATGACGAAAACGGCAATGCTTTAACTGTTACAGATAATACAGACAGAACTATAACATTAATCTATGATGTTATGAACAGAAAAACAAAGTCTGTTATGCCTGACGGCAGTGAAATTCTTTATACATATGATAATCTCGGCAGACTTACCGAACAGACCGATGCAATGGGCGGTAAAACAAAATACACCTATGATGCAGTCGGCAACATTACATCTGTTGAGGATGCAATCGGCAGAGTAACAGCCTACGAATATGACCTTAACGGCAATATTATTAAAATGACTGCACCGAACGGAGCAGTTACGCAGTATGCGTATAATGCATATGACCTTGTATCAAAGGTTACTGACGGACTTGATAATGTTACAAACTATGCTTATGACGGCAACGAAAACATTACTAAAATCACAGATGTATTTGATAATGAGCAGTCATATGAATATAACGCAAATGGTCTTGTAACAAAATATGTAAATCAGCTTGGCAACGAGCAGACAATCACATATGACGGCAACGGCAATATTACAGCAGTTAAGGATGCTCGAGGCAATACCTCATCATTCACTTATGACTCTGCAAACAGAACTGCAAAAGCAGTATCTGCTGAAGGTCTTACTGTTAATTATACATACAATTCTTTAGGTATGATTGCATCTGAATCTGATAACACAGGTTCAGAAAATACATACACCTATGACAACGCAGGCAGACTTATCAAGGTTGAGGATGCTCTCGGTCAGACTGTTGAATACACATACGATATGCGTGACAACATTACATCAGTTAAAAATACTGACGGCACAATTACCGAGTATACTTATGATGTAATGAACAATGTTATTGCAATCAAGGACGCTGAGGGCAAGGTAACAACCTACACCTATGATGCAAACGGCAATCTTCATTACAACATAAGTATACTCGGTAATTGTG
>DBFOUY010000126.1:0-8265 GCA_048365975.1 Eubacterium sp. | reverse complement strand
CTTTTTGAAATGTATCTCATGATATCATATTGAAGTTCTTTTGGAATTTCATATTCATCTAAAAAACTACCAGAGGCACCTAATAGTATCATTTTGGAGTTCAAAAATTCATTTGATTTACAAATTTCTTCTAATTCCAAAAGGGCTTTTATTGGATTTATCTGTTCCCCTTTTCCATAATTACACATGCTACAAGATCCAAGCATACTAAACCTACAACCAATAGTGCGAAATGTTAATTGCATCAAATTTCCGTGCTTATAAACAGTTATTATTTCTTTTCCACTATCAAGTGGTCTATTTTTTCTTGTTTCAATATTGTATTTTGATAATAAAGTATTCATTATTTAACACTCCAAATAAACAATAACTTATTGTTATCCTTTATTAAGAATATATCTTAGGTCCTACGCCATAAGAGAGGATCTAAAAAAGTGACTAAGTTATTAATAAAACAAGTTACTCAGAACATTGACTATTCTTATATAATGATATAAATTGCTAAAATAGAAAATCCTACAGCCGCAAACCTGTAGGATTTTCTATTTATGAAAACTTAGTGAAACAGATTGCTGCACTTATTAATAATAAAGCAATTGATATTCAAAAGGTTTATCAATTGGAATCTTCAATATCATTATCGAGTAAAATATATTGGATTACTTCAATCTATTGTTTTCGCTAAATCTTTTATTGTTTATACTGATGACTCATTTCATTAAAATTGTGCAAATGGTATCTGCACAATTTTTTGCTAATAAAATATTGACATTTATACGTGTATATATCATAGAAACCAGCGCTAAAGTCAATATTTTATATGTAGAGATTTTTTAACAATATTTATATTATTTTACTAATATCAAAACTATAATAGCGAACTATTAATTTAATATTTTAGTATTAATGGGCAAAACTATTAAAATATTTTCATAATTATCATATAATAATTATAGAATATGAAAAAACATTTATAAGCAAAATACTTGACAATTTGTATAAAACAAATAAAATAGTATATGAATAATATAAGTGGTAAAGATATTACCACTTGGGCTGGTCATATGACCCTGGTCCACCATTAGGCGGGGAAATTCCTCGCTATTTTTTATTCTATTGAGAATTAATATAAAATATATTTAAACTAATTCATAATGTTAAATATAACTTGACTTAAAGATTGTTTTCGAGTAAAATAAAGTAGTAATTTATTTTACTCAGGGAGTGATTTCAATTGTATATAAAAAGGCATTTAGAAAATGAAATATTAAAAGCTTCAAAATATTATCCTGTCGTAATGGTGTGTGGTCAGCGTCAGGTTGGAAAATCCACAATGCTTAATCATATTCGAGAAGATAACAGGCGTTATGTTTCACTTGATGATATGAATGCAAGAAGACTTGCAGAAACAGATCCTGAATTATTCTTTGAAACATATGGCTTACCTATTCTAATTGATGAATTTCAAAGAGTACCTTCAATTCTTTTGGAAATCAAAAAAATTGTTGACGAAAAAGCACTGAATGGAGAAAAAAATGAAGGTCTGTTCTGGCTGACTGGTTCTCAAAAATTTAAAATGATGCAAAATGTTTCTGAATCACTTGCAGGAAGAGTAGCGGTGTTTGATTTAGCAGGATTATCTACTGCTGAAATTGAAGAGCGCCCAAATGATTTATTCAAGCCAAATCTTGATGATATAAAAAATCGAATTAAAGTTTCAAAGGACAAAAATATCCACGATATATTTGAACTAATATTCAAAGGCAGTATGCCTAAAATAATCACAACAGATATTGAAAGAGACAGATATTATTCCGACTATGTGAATACTTATCTTGAAAGAGATATAAAGGAACTTGCACAAGTCGGTAAATTAAATGAATTCTACGATTTTCTTGTATTTATGGCAGCAAGAACAGCGCAAGAATTAAAATACAGCGAAATTTCAAGTGCAATAGGTATTTCCGCACCTACTGCAAAAGCGTGGGTATCTATTCTTGAGCGTTCAGGCATTATTTATATTCTGCATCCATACTCAACAAACATTACAAAAAGACTTATTAAAACTCCTAAAATGTATTTTATGGATACAGGTTTGGCAGCGTACCTTTGCCGTTGGCCCAATGCCGAAACTCTTGAAAATGGTGCAATGGACGGTGCATTTTTTGAGACATATGTTGTAACAGAAATTGTAAAGAGCTACTATAACGCAGGTAAACATCCTGATTTATATTACTATCGTGATATTGATGGTAAAGAAATAGATTTGTTAATTGTTGAAGGCAATGATATCTACCCAATTGAAATCAAAAAAAGTAAAAATCCATCAAATCCTGATAAAAATTTCAGTGTTCTTGATAAATTAAAAATGAACATTAAAACAGGATTGGTTATCTGTATGGCAAATGAATTGCTGCCTTTTAACCGAGATACATGGCTTTGTCCTGCAAAAACATTATAAATTAAGCCTACAGATTGATTCCTGTAGGCTTTTTACATACTCGGTTTTAAACCATGAGCTTGTTTTTTCTCATTAATCTTCTGTTGCATCTTACGGTCAATCCGACCGTTTTTTCTTCTGTTTTGTTCCTGATTCTTTCTGCTTATCAAATTAGAAATGTGTTGAAGTAGACGAAGAGAACTCATCGCAGCCATGATATTCTTTTGCTTCTGAATACTATATAATAACTGCTCTGCATATTGATTTCCGTGTTCAGCAGATAAGTTGAGATAATGCATTGCAATATCATAGTTCTTTTCAACACCATTTCCGTAAAGATATATTACCGAGTTGATATTCAGTGAAAGAGTTCTTATCATCTGCAGCAATTTTGAAATATTTAATTGATTTGTTCATATCAATATATCCTTCTTCTCTTGAATAAATCTTGCCCAAGCTATACGCAGCATAGATGTTGTTTTCTTTTACTGCTTTTTCAAAATAATAAATTGCGGTATCAATATTCTTTGCCACTCCGATTCCCATATAATACATTTTACCAAGGAAGTACCAAGCAGGGATACAATTCTTCTCTGAGGCTTTCAGCAGCAATTCGAATCCTGTGCTGATATCCTGTGGCAATATATCACCTTCAATAAATGCTTTGCCTAATGTGTAGGAGGCAAATTGATTCCCTTGATCTGATGATTTCAAAAGCAGTTCAACAGCTTTATCAATATCAAGAGGCAAATCATTATCCATAGGCAAACATTCACCTTTGAGTATTGCTTTTCCTAACAGATATTGTGCATTCATATTGTTTTGCTTTATTGCCTTGAGCAACCATCTCACACCATATTTTGCATCCTGTTTTACATCTTCGCCCTTAAGATACATCTTGCCAAGCATATATTGTGCATACGAATTATTGTCTTGAGCTTGCTGATATAGATCTTCAATAGGATTATTTTTAAACTCATATTGTTCATTATCAGATTCTTCCGATTGTTCAAATTCTGTTTCAATAAATTCATCATCGTCATCAAATGCATCTTTTTCGAGTGCAATATTCATTGCCTGAGTAATTCCCATATTTTTAATGGATTTAAATTCCTTGTTCTGTGACAAAGGAATTTTATCGGGCATTTCATCTGTATAAGTTTGAATGATACTGAACTTATTCTCGTACCATACATCATAAAGTTTTGAAATTCTTTCATCTTCAGCAATCAAATCAACTATTGAATCAATTAAAGATTTGACATCAGCTTTGAGATAACCGTACACCTTTTTGCCTGATGTTCTTGAAAGTTTATCAGATAGCTGTAACAGTTTTTCGTCAAGTATTGGATTATCATATATTCCTGAATTGATTTCAGAAATAATTTTATCCATAATATCCTTACTGCTCTCTTTGATTTCTCTGCGATGCTCTGTCTGTTTTTCATAAACTGAAATTAAATCTTGTTGAAAAATATCAGAGGCAAGGGAAGACCTCATTCGTTCAATTCCTTGCTTTGTCAGATAACCTTCGTTTTCTATAACAGAATAAGCAATCAAATGTATATGCGGATGATGCGATTCATTGTGAAAGGCAGCATACCAACGAAGATTTTTCATTGGTATTTTCAGATTGGTTGAAAGCTGTTCCACTTGTGTTCGCAGCATATCTCTCCATCTTTCACCTCTGTTGAATCCGAGTCTTTCTGCATCTTCACGATGAAGGGAAACAATCATTGTCCACACATTTCCAGTATGATTATTCAGTTCTTCAGATACCTTTGACAAATTTATTGCTACACCATCGTCAGTAAATAGCCCGTGTGATCCGAATTTTTGAGTGCGTGGTCGGGTAGCAATATAGTCTGCATAGGTTTTAGAGTCAGCTATGACATCAATATTGTTTTCCATAGTACGAGAAATCAGTTCCGATGCATTGATTCGATTGGGCTTTGCAATGTAATCTGCATACTCTAATGACTCGGCTGCATCAGGAAAGTCAAGCAGCATTTTTTCAATAAACTGTTTTTGTTTCACTGTTGCAGGAGCATATTTTTTTGAATCATCAATCATTTTTACACCTTCACGGGTAGCAATATATTTAATATATTTTCCTGCAGCGTTACTTCCGGGCTTAAGATATTTGAACTTTGTGACGAGCTTTGCCATTCTTATTCATTACCTTTTTGCCAATAGTACGCATCATCAAATGAAAAAGTACCGTTGAGTCTTTTGACTTCTTTGATGCATTCTCCGCGCAGTCTGTCAAGAGTAATCTTGTCTATATCCTGAGAGGAGGCGATAAGATTCATCGTGATTGCAAGTTCAACTGAAATTTTGAATATTGCACGGCTCATACGATTATCACTTTCCTTGACAATACTTTTCAAAGATGATGTAATTATATTCGGAAGATATTCATCATTTTTATTTGATGATAGGTATCCGGCATAGAAAATAATTGCTTTTTCAATGAATTCACTTCGGCTTTCACAGTTATCCATTTTATAGAGCTGCTGTGATAAGTCTAATACTGACGGTCGTATCCACAATTGGAAACGCCTTTCTAATTCTTTTTTGTTTTCTTCTGTTTCTGCCATATTTACCTCCATTTTTCTTTAAGCGACTATCACCATCACCTATCAAAAGTGTGGTAACAAGTGGTTTTTCTTTGCTTTCGGCACACGCCATAGGAACCTATGCCTTAAATTAAGCACCTATCATCAAAACTCAAAAAACTGCCTAACGCTCGGCGTTGCCGTGCGAAGTAAAGCGACTCGGAGCCTTCATAGGCACCGAGTCTTTCTCCTGCTTAAAAATCGACCTTGATATTTGATACACTATGCCCTTATCAACAATTCCTCACAAGGTCGATTTTTTACTGTTTGGGATTACTCCCGACATTGATATAAAACTGCGACACAGGGCGAACAGCGGCGCGACATCGGCTTACATTTGCATTCCCTGATCTTCGTTTTCTCCTTGTTCCATACAGATTAAATCATAAACGCTGTATACTTCGGAAGAAACTTCATTACTCCAATCCAGTTCCATTTCAACTGCATCAACAAGTATTTCTTTATGACTGTCACTCAATAAATCACAGATTGCATATTTTGAATAGAACTCACTGAGTCTGTTTATCAAATCCAAATCAAGACTGTTTTCATCTTCAAGTGCTTTTTCATAATCAAGCAATACCTGATACATTTCATCAGTGCGATTATACATGTTTGTATAACTGCTGTATGAGAAGAGAGAGTTGCATTTGTCAGAAGCGAATAAATTATTTTGCAAGTCAACTACTTTCTTAAATTGCTCACCGGGTTCTGCAAGTCCTGATCTGACAATATCAATTTCCATTTCAGCCTTGAATTGTTCATATGGGGTATGATTGGGATACTCACTCATAAATCGCCATTTGTTATTCAAACCAACATGTTCCTGAGTCTGAATATCGTAACTGAAATATGATTGTCCTTTGTCGTTTTCAAGATGACCTGAACCGTCATCATACATTTTCCACTGCCACCCGTCTGCAAGCAGTTTTGCTTTTGAAAAATTAACACCTTCATCACACATTTTTATCAGCCACCTTTTGATTTGTTTTTCTTGGAACAGATAATGCCGGGGATTTGTCATCCTCGGCGCACATTTCAAAATACTCACGAACCTGAGCAGGAACATATTTGTTGTAATATGAATCAAGAATTTTCACAAGTTCATCTTCAAGTGATAAACCTTTCTTGTTCATATACTTTCGAATAGGCTCAGCCTTGCTTTCGTCATACTGAATAGTAATATTAACTTTTTTCATTAGCATTCTCCTTTACATAGAAATTGTGTGTCCTTCGCTTTCATCAATCCATTCAAGTTCATCATACAATACCCCTTGCGTATTTGCCTGAGCAAGATTTGTGTCTTTCTTTTGAATAGCCTGAACACAGCAGTGTCCGAAGTCAGCATTCATAACTGACACCGAATTCAACTGTGCATTGGTAAAATTTGAACCACCGAAGTATGCACCGTTGCAGTTGCAGTTTTCAAAAACTGCACATTTGAAATCAGCATTTTCTGCTGTATGATGTTTGAAACTGCAATTACTGAATTTTGCGTTCTTAAAATCTGCATCGCACATTGACGTATCATCAAGATTACAGTTAACCAATGTCGCACCACTGAAATCAGCAGCACATAAATTACAGTTTGATAAATCAACATTTTCAAGCAGGCAATCTGAAAAGTCGGCACGCTCTCCGCCTTTCACATCATAAATCCATAATGCGTGTTTTGCACAAATGATTTCTATTTCGGTAGAGTAATTTGCATCAAAACACTTTCGGTATTGATTATCGGGTATCTGCCGATTGAGTTTCAGTTCAATATACCCTTCATGCAATACTGAGTCCTCAACCATTCCGCTGTCCATAAGCATATCGTCAAGAAGGGCTGCATTTATAATCGGCTCACCCGGTTTATTGTATCTTTCAACATCAACCTCGTACTCGTTATTATTCCCACTTAACTCTGCAGATGCTTTTGCAAGTATATCCTCAGCTACCTCTGACATCCGTTCAATAAAGTTATTGAGTACAGGGTATTTATTAAGAATAACAATCTGCCGTGCATTCGGGATATATGAATGGTATCTTGCATATTCACTGCTTTCATTGTTAACAAGGAGTCCGTTGCCTGTACTCTCATTAATCAGCAGTAAACAGTGCAGTTTGTCATTGTCATCAAAATACATTGAATCAAGATTATCTTTGATATATTTATTATCTTCAAGCAAATGCTTACACAAGTAATTGAAATCATCGGCATTGATTGCTACAACTTTTTCAATATCACAATCTTCATCACAAGTGTATTTATCTTTATAATGCATATTTGCTCTTATTTTCATTTGTTCACCTCTGTAAATAAAATTTGGCAGCCACTCGTTTTCTTGTGGCTGCCGTTATAGGTTTGTTTGATTTTATTCATCTGTTTTTTCAATATAGTTAATATACGGAACTTTAAGCCAGTGAGTCCATCCGCTTGAGGTTATGGGTGTTTTGATAACTCCGTCATAGGTGTTGGCCGCATGGATTACATATCCACCCCCGATATATACACCGATATGACCTTTGTGCCATACTGCAAGACCAGGGATATCGGGCATAGTGCCGATTGTTCCTTTTTCTGTTGTAGCCGAGAACATTCCGTCTGCTGTAACATCTCTCATTCCGTTTGTTCCGTACTTAATTGTTCCTGATTCTTCGTTGTACCAACCATAGCCTTTTATCAAACCAACACAATCTGATGTTCTTCTGCCGAGCCAATGGGAGCGGATATATTCTTCCTTGTCTGTTACATGAGAACCGAACACACTTTTAAGCCTGTTCAGTTCCTTTTCTGTCAGCACCTGACCATGCGAGCCCCATACATAACCCCATTTATTTTCATAGGCAAATTCAGCCCACTTGACTAAATCAAGATTGTTTTTATCCGTATCAGTCAAATCAATGTCAATAACTGTATTTTTGATAACACTCATAAGGTTGTTGAATTCATCGGCGTTTATCTGCACGCCAAAGGCAGAAAAAATAGCACTCCGTAAATCTTCATCATTTTCCGTTTGTTCAAAACAGTCTGCATATTTTGATATAAAATCAGAATCAGTTTTCTCAATATCATAAAGGGCACAGACATACAATGCCTGTGCCTTCAGCGTGTAGAAAAACCCTAAAACTCGTATGAGTTTTAGGGTTTTTGCAATGAAATAGGTAAAAGTCAGTGATATATATGTATATGGTGTGTGTTTGTGTGTCCTGTTCCACCTA
>DBFOUY010000125.1:0-2622 GCA_048365975.1 Eubacterium sp. | reverse complement strand
TCAAAATTATGCCATAGGCAAATTTTGAGGACAATACAATCGGTATAGTGTGTTTATCACACTATACCTCCTGATCATTCATTATTAAAATACAAAATTTTTATTTTTCACTTTTCTTTTCTCTGTTCATAAGACTGTTAACAGCCTCATCAGGAGTAAGCTCGCCTTTTATGGTTTTATTAACAGCAGTGATAATAGGCATATCAATACCATATTTTTCAGCAAGCTTGAGTGCTGAAGGAATAGCGTGCATTCCCTCAACAACCATTCCGACCTCTTTAATTGCAGCATCAGCAGAATAGCCGCTGCCGATAAGAAAGCCTGCTTTATTATTTCTGCTGTGACGGCTTGTTGCTGTAACAATCAAATCACCGAGTCCTGCAAGACCTGCAAAAGTCATTTTATCACAATTCATAGCCATTCCAAGGCGTGACATTTCGGCAATACCTCTTGTAATTATAGCAGCCTTAGCATTGTCACCAAAGCCAAGACCTGTTGATATTCCGCAGGCAAGTGCAATTATATTTTTAAGTGCACCGCAAAGCTCAACACCTAAAATATCCTCGTTGGTGTATACACGCATACAGGTATTCATAAAAATGCTCTGAACCTGCTTTGCAGCATCGGTATTACGGCAGGCAGCCACAACAGTTGTAGGCAAACCAAGAGCAACCTCCTCTGCGTGAGTAGGACCTGATAATGCAACAACAGTAACATTTTTATCTATACTGTCCTTTATTACCTGCGACATAGTGAACAGAGTATCCTCCTCAAGTCCCTTTGCCGCATCAACTATAATCTGCCCCTCTTTAATATAAGGAGAGGCTTTTTTTGCTGTTTGTCTTACATATGGTGATGCAACTGCAAACAGCAGAATATCCTTGTCAGTACACACATCTGAAATATCCTTTGTAAAAACAATATTTTCAGGAATAACCGAATCCTTAAGATTCGGATGTGTATGTGTTTCTTTCAGTGTATCAAGCTCACTGTCAATTGCTGACCAGAGTGTAACACTGTTGGAATTCTGTGCAAGCATAATTGCCAAAGCTGTTCCCCAAGTGCCTGCACCGAGTACACCTATTTTGCTCATTATTTTTTCCTGCTTTCTGCCTTAAGTCTTAAGCCCTTATCGAGAATTGTTTTTCTGAGTCTGATTGATTTAGGAGTAACCTCCAAAAGCTCATCATCAGCTAAAAATTCCATACTCTGCTCCAATGAAAGAGTGGTAGGCGGAACAAGCTTTAATGCCTCGTCACTGCCACTTGCACGGGTATTTGTAACGTGCTTCTTTTTGCAGACATTACATACAATATCCTCATCCTTAGCACATTCACCGCAAATCATACCCTCATAAACCTCTATACCGGGACCGAGGAAAAGCTTGCCTCTGTCCTGAGTATTCCAAAGACCATAGCCTGTAGTTGTGCCTGTTTCGTGAACAACGATTGAACCACGGTTTCTTGTGGCGATTTCGCCCTTATATTCTTCATAACCGACAAAAAGCTGATTCATAATGCCATTGCCGTTTGTGTCTGTTAAAAATTCACTGCGGTAGCCGATAAGACCACGTGACGGAATTTTTATTTCAAGGTGTGTCATACCTGTTGAACGGGTATCCATATTTTCAATCTCGCCCTTGCGTGAGCAGAGCTTTTCCATAACAGCACCAACATAGTCCTCAGGCACCTCAATAATTGCAAGCTCAACAGGCTCAAGTGTTTCACCGTTTTCGCCCTTTTTCATAATAACCTGAGGACGTGAAACCTGAAATTCATAATTTTCACGGCGCATGGTTTCAATAAGAATTGAAAGGTGAAGCTCGCCCCTGCCTGAAACCTTGAAGGTATCCATTGAATCAGTTTCCTCAACACGCATTGAAACGTTGGTTTCAACCTCCTTAAACAGACGGTCACGGAGGTTACGTGATGTAACATACTTGCCCTCTCTGCCTGCGAATGGTGAATCATTAACGATAAAATTCATTGAGATTGTAGGCTCGTCTATTTTTACAAATGGCAGCGGCTCAACACACTCAGGGTCACAGGCTGTTTCACCGATATTAAGGTCAGCAATACCTGCAACAGAAACCAGATCACCAAATGAGGCAGTCTGGCAGTCAACACGCTTTAAGCCCTCAAACTGATATATTTTTGTAAATTTAACATTTTCCTGACTGCCGTCCTGCTTGCAGAGAACATATGGTGTATTAACCTTAATTTCACCACGCTCAACTCTGCCGACACCTATTCTGCCCACATAGTCATCATATTCAAGTGAGCTGAACAAAATCTGTGCAGGACCCTCGGCATCACCCTCAGGTGATGGAATATGCTCAAGAATTGCATCAAGAAGCGGACGCATATCGCCTTCACGCACATTCGGGTCAAGGCTTGAATAGCCCTCTCTCGCAGATGCATAAACAACAGGGAACTCAATCTGCTCGTCATCAGCACCAAGCTCAATAAACAGGTCGAGCACCTCATCAATAACCTCACTCGGTCTTGCACCCTCACGGTCAATCTTGTTAACAACAACAAGAGGAGTCTTGTGCAATCCCAGTGCCTTTTTGAGAACAAATCTTGTCTGAGGCATACAGCCTTCAAAAGCATCAACCCAGCA
>DBFOUY010000124.1:0-3626 GCA_048365975.1 Eubacterium sp. | reverse complement strand
GATTTCTGCAAGCTTCTGACCGCATAAATTGTTACTTCCATCGGGAGCTTTCACCTTAAACATTGCATTCTACCCCTTATTTTTAAGCATTCATTGACTTTATTATTATTTTATGTTATTATTTGGGTGATTATGTTGAATAGTGTTCAACACTACGCTTCAAAGCAACGTTTTTAGGTGAATTATTAAAATTTGATAAATTTTTGACAAATAATAGTCAAATCAGTTGAATATAATCCATAAATGCAGTAGAATACAGTTATGAAAAATGTACTTGAATTTTTTGAAAAAACTACAATTGAATATCCTGACAAAATCGGTTTTACCGACAGTGGCAGAAAAGCAACCTTCAGCGAGGTTATGAAAAATGCAAAGGCAATAGGAACACATCTTATCGGAGAGGGTACAAAAAGACCTGTCGCAATACTTATTGATAAAAATGTAAACTGTATTGAGGCTATGCTCGGTGCTATGTATGCAGGTGATTTTTATGTTGTTGTTGATGTTCATTCACCAACAGACAGAATTGAAAACATTCTGAACACACTTGAAAATCCTATTATCATTACAGATGACGGCTCCATTGATTTAGCAAATTCACTTGGTAAAGCATTCTGTGTTTATGATACAGCAGTGCAAACTAACGCTGATGAGGACAAGCTGGCAGAAATACGCAGTCAAATGATTGATATGGACACTGCATATATTCTTTTCACCAGCGGTTCAACAGGAATGCCTAAGGGAACAGTTATCAGCCACAGAGCACTGATAAGCTATATCAACTGGGTGACGGAGGAATTTGGATTTGATGAAACCACATCCTTCGGCTCACAGACACCGCTTTATTTCAGTATGTCGGTAACAGATTTTTATTCTACCATAAAATGCGGCTGCACCTATAACATAATACCCAAAGCAAACTTTTCATTTCCGTTAAATCTGATTAAATATCTTAACGATTATGAAATAAACACAATTTACTGGGTGCCGACAGCAATATCAATTCTGTCTAACTGGAAAGCATTTGACGCTGCAAAGCCTGAGTATTTAAAAACAGTTTTATTTGCAGGCGAGGTAATGCCGACAAAGCAGCTTAATTACTGGATAAAAAATCTTGACAGCAATATCACCTACGCAAACCTTTTCGGACCCACCGAAACAACAGACATCTGCACATTTTATGTTGTGGACAGAGAGTTTGCTGATGACGAAAGCCTGCCGATAGGCAAAGCCTGTGACAACTGCGATGTGTTCATTGTAAATGCTGACGGTGAAAAGGCAAAGCCTGATGAAGAGGGCGAGCTTTTTGTACGTTCAAGCTTTATGGCAGACGGGTACTATAAAAATCCCGAAAAAACTGCCGATGCATTTGTTCAGAATCCCATAAACAGCTTCTATCCTGAAAGAGTATATAAAACAGGCGATATAGTCAAATACAATGATAAAGGAGAGCTAATTTATATTACACGCAAGGATTTTCAGATTAAGCGAATGGGATACAGAATTGAGCTTGGCGAAATTGAAGCAGGTGCCAACAGCGTTGCAAAGGTTAAAGCCTGTGCCTGTGTCTATGACAAGGATGCTGACTGCCTTGCACTTGTTTATGAGGGTGCGGTGAAGGACAGCAATATTGTGCTTGAGGCTGTTAAAAACAAGGTGCCCCCTTATATGACACCTGATAAGGTGTTAAGAATTAAGGAAATGCCTAAAAACGCCAACGGAAAAATTGACAGAAAAGCTCTTCAGAGCTTATATAAAGAATTATAATTATTATAAGAGAGGTAAAAGAAATGGAAGAATTATTAGAAATATTAGAGGAAATCAAGCCGGGTGTTGACTTTGAAAGTGAAACCGGCTTAGTTGATAAGGGTATACTTGACTCACTTGCAATAATCAGACTTGTTAATGAAATCGGTGACGAATTTGATGTTGAAATTGCAGTAACTGATTTAGTGCCTGAAAATTTCAACAGTGCAGAAGCTATTATGAATTTAATCAAGAAATTAGAGGACGAAGAGTAAATTATGTCAATCACTTCATTAGTATTTGTCATTTTTGTGGCAATTGCCGGAGTAGTTTACTATCTTGTTCCAAAAAAGATGCAATGGATAGTTTTACTCGTTGCATCTTTAGTTTTTTATGCTATCTCCAGCACAGTTTTAACATTATTTATGATTGCATCCACACTGCTGATTTATCTGGGTGCATTAAAAATCCAAGGTCTGAATGACGAGTTCAAATCAAAAAAAGCAGAGCTTGAAAAGGCTGAACGCAAACAGCTTAAGGCTTCAATAAAGAAAAAGCAGAAGGCTGTTCTTACAACAATCGTTGTGCTTAACATAGCCATACTTGCAGTACTTAAATACGGCAATTTCTTTGGCGGAATGGCTAACTCAGTAATCGGATTATTCACAGACAAGGAGGTTATACCAACCTTCAACTTTATTCTGCCGCTTGGTATCTCTTACTACACACTTATGGCAATAAGCTATATTGTTGATGTTTACAGAGGTACAATAAAGGCTGAGAAGAATCCGTGCAGAGTGCTTCTGTTTGTAAGCTATTTCCCTCATATTATTGAAGGACCATTTGACCGCTATGGCGCACTTGACAAGCAGTTCAGAGAACCCCACTATATTGACTACGATGTAATAAAAAATGGCGCTTTGCTGATGCTTTACGGCTTATTCAAAAAGCTTGTTATTGCCGACAGAATCGGTATGATTGCATCAGGTGTATTTGAAAAGCCCGATGAATTCAGTGGCACAGCAATAATTATTGCATTAATTTCATACACAGTACAGCTTTACTGTGATTTCTCAGGCTGCATTGATATTATTGCAGGTGTCAGTGAAATGTTTGACATCAAGCTTGCTGAGAATTTCAGACAGCCGTTCTTTGCCCGCTCTATTAATGAGTTCTGGAGAAGATGGCACATCACACTCGGCTTATGGCTGAAAGAATATGTGTTCTACCCTGTCAGCCTTTCAGGCAGCTTCAAAAAGGTTAACACCATTGCTAAAAAGCATATTAAAAACGAGTATTTCGTTCAGATGATACCTGCTGCATACGCTCTGTTTTTCGTATGGTTCTGCAACGGCATATGGCACGGCTCAAGCGGAAAATACATTTTCTACGGACTTTACTATTACTTACTGATGATGCTCGGTGAATTTACAAAGCCGCTGACAGACAAGCTTTGCACAGAACTGAAAATTAACAGAGAAACTAAAATATATCATCTGTTCCAGATGGTAAGAACATTTGTTATTGTTAACTTTGGTATGCTGATTTTCAGAAGTGCTACCATTTCTGAAAGCACAAATCTGTTTTTACAGATGTTTAAATCAGTAAGCTTTACAGACCTGCTTAGCAGAGATACAATTCCACATATCTCTTTCAGAGATTATCCTGTAATTCTTATAGGCATTGCAATTGTATTTGTAATAGGACTTCTTAAGGAAAAGGGACATAATATAAGAGAAGAACTGGCACAGAAGCCACTCATATTAAGATGGGTACTGTACCTGCTGCTGATATTCTCAATTATAATTGTCGGTATGTACGGTAACAATGCAGGCGGTGAAGCGGCTGCCATTTATGCACAATTTTAGAGGAAACGCAAA
>DBFOUY010000123.1:0-3214 GCA_048365975.1 Eubacterium sp. | reverse complement strand
TGATAAAAACGCTCAAAAATATGCGGTAAATCCTCAGGTGCAATACCGCAGCCGTTATCTGAAATTATTACAGAATCATATATGTTTGTGCTTCTGCCTGAAATGGAAAGCTCACCGTTTTTATCAGTGTGCTCAATACAATTCTTCAATATATTTTCAAAGGCCTCAACAGTCCAGTTTTTATCGCCCGTAAAATTAAAACCACATATATTAATATTTAATGTTATGCTCTTTAAATCAAGCATTACAAGAAACGGCTTAATACTTTCATTAATCACCTTTTCAACAGATACACTCTCATATCTGAATTCAACAGTATCCGCATCCAGCTTTGACAGCTTAACAAGATTTAAAATAAGCCACCTCATTTTTTCAAGCTGATTTTCTATAATTGATATAAATTCCTGCTCTCTGCCGTCAAGCTCGCTTTCCTTCAGCAAATCAGTCATTACCATCATAGATGTCAGCGGTGTTTTAAGCTGGTGCGAAATATCGGCAAGTGAATCAGCAAGATAAACCTTATCCTTTTTCAGCATTTCATTCTGAGTACTGAGAGTTGTAATAATTTTATAAAGATTATTTTTTAATATTGAAAGCTCACCCTCGGCATTATCGTTAATATCAAGATTATAATTGCCAGAAAGAACAAGCGAAAGATAATCATTCAATTCACTCAGTTTTTTATATCGTCTTTTTGTATAAACAGCAAACACCACTGTTATTACAATGCCAATCAAAAGGCACAAAACACCGCAAACAAGATTAATTATAAGACAAACCGCAGAAACAGCCGCCGTAACACAACTGCAAATTAAAATCAGACTCTTTATATCCTTCTCAATCATTTTCAATCACATAACCAAGACCACGGACTGTTTTGATAATATCCGGCTTGGTCGGCTCCTCTTCAATCTTATCTCTGAGTCTTTTAATATAAACCGTGAGTGTATTATCCTCAACAAAATCGCCGTCAATATCCCATATATTTTCAAGAAGCTGATTTCGGCTGAGCACTCTTCCACGGTTATTAAGAAGTATGAGCAAAAGTCTGTATTCCATAGCAGTCAGAATAATCTCATCACCATTTTTATAGACCTTTGCCTCATTTGTATAAATAACAAGATCTCTGATTTTTACTATCCCGTCATTGCTGTCCTTATTATATCTGCGAAGCACACTTTTAATTCTTACAAGAAGCTCCTTAACACGAAAAGGCTTTGAAATATAATCATCAGCACCCATCTCAAAGCCCATAACAACATTAACCTCGTCATCATATGCTGTTAAAAAAATGACAGGCAAATCAGCAATTTCCTTTATTCTTCTGCAAACATCATACCCGCTGCCGTCAGGCAATGTAAGGTCTAAAATATATAATGCAAATTCCTTTTTATCAATAATACTTAAAGCTGATTTGATATCCTTTGCAAGTGTAACACTGTAACCCTCGTTTTCAAGTGAATATGTCAGCCCCATACCAATGGCATTATCATCCTCTAACACAAAAATCTGCATAATATCACCTCTCCTGTTTTTATTCTATCATAAAATATTAATTCTTTCCATTACAATATTGTAATTCACAAAAAATCATTGTGCCATAATATGAATAAAATCATAGAATGGGATAGAACTAAAAGGAGCTGAAATTATGTTTAATTATGTAAAACGATTACAATACCCGATTAATATAAAAAATCCAGACCCTAAAGCCGCTTCAATTATTATAAGCCAGTATGGCGGACCTTATGACATTAAGATATAATTTCAGCAATACAATTTTTTTGATAAAAATGTGTTACCTTTTACATTTTTCGACACTAATATTTTGAGATATCTGAATGTCCATTATATGCTTTGTCAGTTGCAACGAGGCATATGTATAATTTTAATGAACTATTTGAAGTATGAAAGGCTATGGAATTTATATGAAACCAAGGATTTTTATTAGTTCTACATTTTATGATTTAAAATATGTCAGAGAGGATATATCAAATTTTATTAAATCGCACGGATTTGAAACCGTGATGTTTGAGGACGGCGATATAGGTTATACACCGGGTCAGCCATTAGATAAATCCTGCTATGAAGCAATGAAAAATTCTGATATGGCTATCCTGATAATAGGAGGAAATTACGGAGGAGAAACTTCAGAAAAAACAGAAACTTCGGATTTCAGTGAATTTATATCAATCACACGTCAGGAATTCAAAACAGCTTATAATGAGGGAATACCGATATTTGTATTTATTGAAGCTTCTGTTTACTCAGAATACAAAGTATTTGATCTGAATAAAAAAAGTATTATTAATGGTAATTTCAAATTTAATGCCACCAAAAGCATTAATGTTTTCAGTTTTATTCAGGAAATAGTCAATATAGGCAATATATCAATAACAGAATTCAGAAAGCCCTCAGAAATTAAAGACTTTTTAGAAAAGCAATGGTCTGATATGTTTAAAATTTATTTAAAATCATTACGTGAACAGGAGGATTACAGAAAAACCCACAATTCTATTATGGAGCTTCGCTCGGCAATTTCCGAAATGCAGATATTTATTAACGCACTGGTTGAAAAAACTTTCAACACACAAACAGAGGTTAAATATGATTGGATAAAACACGAGCAAAGAAATATAAAATCTAAAGAATTGGCGAGAAAAATCACCAACGATATTGATTTTATAGTCAAAAGGGACAGCTATGAAACAAAGTATGATTTGTATCAGCTTATAAACGCGTTTATTCAAACTCTGATTGATTTATCTGTTGAGCGTAAAAATATAACAAATCAGGAAAATGAAACAGATTTAATTCATATTTTAGTAGATAAAATGATAGAAAAAATGGAAGAGCTTGGTATGGAAGTATTTATTTTTGACTTTGGCATTTTATGTGATTCCGTCAGCGAAATGAACAGCGATGACCAGCTTAAATCAGAAGTAATAGAAATTTTAGTGAATCAGCTTTATGCTGAAAAAACAGAATAATCATCAGCACGACAATCTGTTAAGAATTAAATGCTGTAACAATTGCGGAAATTCAGATAAGATTATTTTTGAACAGCTCAGCAAGCAATGTACCTGAAAAATATCTTACAAAATTAAAAGTTGAAAACAAGACAGAAAATCCTGCCTTGTTTTCAGCTTTTTATATATTTTATGGCACTGTTAGGTAAGCAGCAAAATCACTGCATTTATTTCTTTATTTTTCA
>DBFOUY010000122.1:0-8965 GCA_048365975.1 Eubacterium sp. | reverse complement strand
CAGGAAAATCTGGTGTCTACAAAAGAAAATCTTAAGCAGACAATTAAAACACTTGAAATGCAGCAGATAAGCTATAATGAAAAAGAAAAATCCTACAAGGATGAAAAGGCAGAGGCTGACAGGCTTTTACTTAAGCTTCATCAGGATACAAAGACCTATAGTGAATACAGAAATCAGGATTTGGAAATGCTTAATGCAATCAATGCTGAAATTGAGCAGGCAGCTCTGGAGTGGGAAAAGAGGCAGGAAAGCCAAACCACCACAACAACTACTACCACCACAACCACAAAGCCTGATAACAACGATAATAACAATACAACAACCACAAAGCCAACAACTACTGAAAAACCGAAACCGACTGCTTCAAATAAGTTAAGCTTAACATATCCTGTTCCGAGTCAGACAAAAATCACCTGTCCGTGGATGGGATACACAAATCATACAGGTGCCGACTTTGCCTGTGACAGCGGCTCAAAGGTAGTAGCCGCAGAGGACGGCGAGGTTATCATTTCAACCGACAAAAAATGTAATGGCTGTTCAAACTCTTATCACGGCGGCGGCTATTGCAGCTATGGAAGGTATATTGTAATTGCTCACGATAAGAGAGATTCGTCAGGCAATCGTGTATACACTCTTTATGCACACAATTCAGAAAGACTTGTGTCAGTAAATCAAAAAGTAAAAAAGGGACAGCAGATTGCTGTCAGTGGTTCAACAGGCAATTCATCGGGTCCTCATTGTCATTTTGAGGTAAGGACACCAAGTGCAAGCTATAATGATTGTGTCAATCCGGCACGGTATTTGCCTTAAGCAATGAATAGGAAGGGGAACGGCAATTGAAAATCAAATTACTTTCTATTATTATGGCATTAGCTTTAACATTTTCGACAACCCTCTCGCTTACTGCACTGGCTGCTGAAACAACAACAGACAGTGCAAAAAGCAGTACAAGTATAAATGCTGATACTGATGCAGATGAAGAGCAGTCCACTACAGAGCTGGACGAAAAGGCTAAACACGAGGCTCAGCTTATGCTTGAAAAGCAGCAGAAAGAGCTTGAGGATAATATAAAAAATGCTGAGGCAAAATTAGCAGAGTTAGAGAAGGATTCAAAGGTTACTGAGGAGTATATTGATACTCTTGACCAGAAAATCGGTTATATTAACGAGCGTCTGACAATGCTTGAAAATGAAAATCAGCAGATTCAGGGCGATATTAATAAGCTTAAGCCTGAAATAGAAGAAAATGAAAAGGTTCTTAAGGAGCTTTCTGAGCAGGTCGAGAAGGCACAGGCAGAGCTTAAAAAGCTTGAGGATAAATTTCAGAATGTTTATGAAGCGTATTGTATGCGTTTGCGTGTTATGTACATAAGCGGTGATTATAATATACTGACGGCACTTATTACCTGTAAGGATGTATCAAGCTTTCTCACAAGGTATGAAATGATTAAGTCTGTTTCAAAAAGCGACACGGAGCTTTTGAAAGAGGTTAACGATAAAACCAAGGAAATCGTTACAAAAAAGGACGGACTTGATGAAAGACTCAGGGAATATACAAATATCAAGTCAAAATATGACGAGCAGAAGGCTTCACTTGTAGCAAAGCAAAAGAAGATTGAAAGCAACTCTGAGGAGATTGCAACACAAAAGATTTCTCTTGCAACTGACAGAGCTGAAAGTGACAGCCTGCTTGCAAAGCTTACAGCACAGAATCAGCAGTATACTGAATTCAGAAATGAGGACAGTGAGTTGGTTGAGGCTGTTGAAAAGGAAATTCAGGATTTGATTGCAGGCATTAAATCACCTGATGAGGTAACAACTGCTGTCAAATCAGATAAGCCGAGTAATAATACAGACAGCGTTCAGGGCGGAAAGTCAGATGTCTATTCAAACAGTGATGCAGTGCTTAATATGACTTATCCTGTACCGGGTCACTATGGTGTTTCGGCAGGCTTCCCTAATTATTCATCAGGCAAGTATCACGGCGGTATTGATTTTCCATGTCCGACAGGCTCATCTGTTGTTGCAGCACAGGATGGTATTGTTATTACTGTTAAAAGACTTGATTACAGCTACGGCTATTATGTAATGATTTATCATGGTACAGATTCAAAGGGTCGCTCTGTTGTTACTCTTTATGCACATAATTCATCAATATTAGTGTCAGCAGGTGACAGTGTTAAACGTGGTCAGCAGATTGCGAAAAGCGGCTCAACAGGCAACTCAACAGGACCTCACTGTCATTTTGAAATCAGATTCAACGGAGCAAAGGCTAACCCTACCCACTATTTAAGCAGATGAACAAAATTAACTATCAGAAAGAATTAGACAATATAATTGAGCGTAATAAGAGAGAGGACATTTTGCCCTCTCTTTTACTGCATAGTTGCTGTGCTCCATGCTCAAGCTATACAATTGAATATTTATCAGATTATTTCAGAATTGCAGTCCTTTACTATAACCCTAATATTTCACCTCAAGAGGAATATGAAAAAAGAAAAGCAGAGCAGATAAGGCTTATTAATTCATTATCGGTTAAGAATGCCGTAAGCTTTGTTGACTGTGATTATGACTGTAATGAGTTTTTTGAAATTGCAAAGGGATATGAAGATTGCCGTGAGGGCGGTGAACGCTGCTTCAGGTGCTATGAGCTTCGTCTGAAAAAAGCGGCAGAGGAAGCCCAAAAAGGCGGTTATGATTATTTTTGCACAACACTTTCAATCAGTCCACTGAAGAATGCACAGAAGATTAATGAAATCGGCAAAAGAATAAGCGAGGAATACGGAGTGCTGTGGCTTCCGTCAGATTTCAAAAAGCGTGAGGGCTATAAACGCTCAATAGAATTATCAAAGGAATATGACCTGTACAGGCAGAATTTCTGTGGCTGTGTGTATTCCCGAAGGGAGGCAGAGAATGAATAAACCATTAGCAGACAGAATAAGACCGACAAGTCTTGATGAGGTCGTAGGTCAGCGTCACCTGCTAAGCGAGGGCAAGGCACTTTATAATCTCATAATGTCAGGCGAAATACCGAATCTGATATTTTACGGACCGAGCGGTGTCGGCAAAACAACAGTTGCATCAATAATTGCAAATGCGACAAATAAAAGCCTGAGAAAGCTTAACGGCACAAATGCCTCCACTCAGGATATTAAGGATATAGTTGCTGAGCTTGATACATTTACTGCCCCTAATGGTATTCTTCTTTACCTTGATGAGATACAGTATTTTAATAAACGTCAGCAGCAAAGCCTGCTTGAATATATTGAGAATGGTAAAATAACGCTTATTGCATCAACTACCGAAAATCCATATTTTTATATATATCCTGCGATTCTTTCACGTTCAACGGTTTTTGAGTTTAAGCCCATTGAAAAGGATGACGTTGTTCCTGCTGTTGAAAGGGGCTTTAATATTCTGTCAAATGAAAACAGTGTTTCTATTGAGCTTGAGGACGGCGTACTGAATAAAATTGCAAATGGCTGCGGCGGTGATGTAAGGAAGGCACTGAACAGTGTTGAAAACTGCTTTTATGCAGCACCGACAATTGACGGAAAAAAGAATATAACCCTTGACCTTGCACAGCAGTTAACACAGAAAAGTGCTGTCAGGTATGATCGTGAGGGCGACGAGCATTTTGATATTATTTCTGCTTATCAGAAAAGTATGCGTGGCTCAGACCCTGATGCGGCACTGCATTATCTTGCAAGGCTTTTAGAGGCAGGGGATTTGCCATCAGCCTGCAGAAGATTAATGGTCTGTGCCTGTGAGGATGTAGGTCTTGCCTATCCTCAGATAATTCCCATTGTAAAGTCCTGTGTTGATATTGCTCAGGCTGTGGGTCTGCCTGAGGCGAGGATACCACTTGCCGATGCCGTTATTCTTGTGTCAACCTCACCTAAGAGCAATTCAGGCGAGGAGGCTATTAACCTTGCCGTTTCAGATGTTCAGAATGGCAATTATGGTCCTGTGCCAAGGCAGCTTCAGAATGTTCACTATGACGGCGACGATGTGAAAAATAAGGGTCAGAATTATCTTTATCCTCATAATTATGAAAATAACTGGACATATCAGCAGTATCTGCCTGATGTGATTAAAAATAGACAGTATTATACATACGGAAAAAATAAAAATGAACAAGCCTTTAAAGCATACTGGGATAAGATTAAAGGTGCAAAGTGATTTAATAAAGGGGGTATGACAGTGAAAAATGGTCTGTGGAATCCCTGGCATGGCTGTCACAAATGTTCCCCCGGATGCATGAATTGTTATGTTTTTTATCTTGATGAAAAGCGTGACAGAAATGCCGATATTGTAACAAGAAATAAAACTGATTTTAATTTGCCGTTAAAGAAAAATCGTGCAGGGGAATATAAAATTCAGTCAGGCAGAGAAATTGCAACCTGCTTTACCTCTGATTTTTGTATAGCCGAGGCAGATGAATGGCGCAATGAAGCCTGGCAGATTATTAAAAAAAGACCTGATGTTGATTTTTTAATCTGCACAAAAAGGATTGAACGTTTTAATACTTGCCTGCCTGATGACTGGGGAGAGGGTTATGATAATGTTATTATTGCCGTAACCTGTGAAAATCAGCAGAAAGCAGATGAACGCCTGCCTGTGCTTCTGAGTATTAAAGCAAAAAGAAAATATATTTTTTGTTCTCCTATTTTAGAAAATATTGATTTATCGCCTTACCTTAAAAGCGGAAAAATCAATTTGGTTTCCGTTGGCGGTGAGTCCTACAAAAATGCAAGAGTATGTGATTTTGAATGGGTAAAGCATATTAAAAGTGATTGTGATAAGTATGGCGTTAAATTTGATTTTCACCAGACAGGCTCAAATTTTGTTATGAATGGCAGACATTATAAAATTAAACATCACGATGAATATTCGCAGGCAAAAAAGGGAATGAAATATCTGAATTTACATAAAGAGGAAAATATATGACTAAAAAGGAAAGAGTTTTAAAGGTTATCGAAATATTAAAGGAGCTTTATCCCGATGCACTTTGCTCGCTGACAGCTTCAAACCCCTTTGAGCTTCTTGTGGCGGTAAGACTTTCGGCACAGTGTACTGATGCAAGGGTCAACCTTGTTACTCCTGCACTGTTTGAAAAGTATAAAACACTTGATGATTACTGTAATGCAGATGTTAAGGATATTGAACACCTTATTCATAGCTGCGGTTTTTATAAAAGCAAGGCGGAATCCATTATCGGTATGGCACTGAAAATAAGGGATGAGTTTGATGGTCAGGTGCCTGATAATATTGATGATCTGATTACTCTGCCGGGTGTCGGCAGAAAAACGGCTAATCTTATTGTGGGTGATATCTATGGTAAGGAGAGCATTGTTGTTGATACTCATATGATACGAATTTCAAATCGTATCGGTCTTGTTGCCGAAAAAGACCCTAAAAAAATTGAGTTTGCATTAAAGAAAATAGTTCCGTCTGATGAAGGCTCTGATTTCTGCCACAGAATAGTTCTTTTCGGAAGAGATACCTGTTCTGCAAGAAAACCGCTGTGTGATGAGTGTGCTCTTGCAGATTACTGCAAAAAGGTCGGTGTTAAAAAGTGAGTAATATTGTTCTTATCGGTATGCCCGGCAGCGGAAAATCCACCTGCGGTGTGGTTGCTGCCAAAATGCTTTTAAAGAATTTTTTTGATACAGATTTGTTAATTCAGAATCTTGAAAATTCAGCTTTACAGGATATTATCAATAATAAAGGTAATGATTATTTTGAAAAGGCTGAGGAATCTGCTGTTCTGTCCCTTGATATTAACGGAACGGTTATCGCAACAGGCGGCTCGGTTGTTTATTCTGACAAGGCAATGGAGCACCTTAAAAAGCTCGGAAAAATAATTTATCTGCATATCAGTTATGAGGATATGTGCAAAAGAATCAGCAATCTGAGCACAAGAGGCGTTTTAATTAAAAACGGCGAAACCTTAAAGGATATGTATGACGAACGCCTGCCGCTCTATGAAAAATGGGCAGATGTTGTTATTGATTGCGGTAATAGCTCTGTTGAGCAGACTGCAAATAAAATAGAAAAAATTGCAAAAAATAATACTTGAACATACAGTTTAAAAGTGTTATAATTGTAAAAATATAATATTGTATGATTTAATTTTTAAGAAAACGGAGGTAATTTTAATGGGCGAATACGGCGCAAAGTTTGTTAAAGAGGGCTTGACCTTTGATGATGTACTCTTAATTCCGGCTGAAAGTGATGTCACACCTGATAAAGTACAGCTTCAGACAAAGCTTACCAAGGATATTACACTTAATATTCCGCTTATGACAGCAGCTATGGATACTGTTACAGAATCACGTATGGCAATTGCGATTGCACGTGAGGGCGGTATCGGTGTTATTCATAAAAATATGACTATTGAAGATCAGGCAACTGAGGTTGACAAGGTTAAGAGATCTGAAAATGGTGTAATTACAAATCCGTTTTTCCTTTCACCAAATCATCTTGCATCTGATGCAGAGGCTTTGATGAATAAATACCGCATAAGCGGCGTACCTATTTGTGAGGAGGATGGTACTCTTGTTGGTATTTTAACTAACCGTGATATGCGTTTTATGAACGATTACAGTGTTAAAATTTCAACAGTTATGACTCCTAAAGACCAGCTTGTTACAGCAAAAGAGGGAACTACTCTTGAGGAAGCTAAAAAAATTCTTATGGGTTCAAAGGTTGAAAAGCTTCCTTTAGTTGATAAAAACGGAAAGCTCACAGGTCTTGTTACAATTAAGGACATTGAAAAGAGCGTTAAATATCCGAATACTGCAAGAGATAAGGACGGCAGACTTCTTTGTGCTGCAGCAATCGGTGTAACTAATGATATTCTTGACAGAGCAGGTGCTCTTGCAGCAGCAGGTGTTGATGCATTTGTTCTTGATTCAGCTCATGGTCACAGTCAGGGTATTATGAAATCAGTTGAGCTTGTTAAAAATGCATTCCCTCAGGTTTCACTTATTGCAGGTAATGTTGCAACCGCAGACGCTACTGAGGCTTTGATAAAAGCAGGTGCAGATGCTGTTAAGGTTGGTATCGGTCCCGGTTCTATCTGTACAACCCGTATCGTTGCAGGTATCGGTGTGCCTCAGATTACAGCCATCTATGATTCAGCAGAGCGTGCTGATAAATTCGGTGTTCCGATTATTGCTGACGGCGGTATCAAATACAGCGGTGAAATTGTTAAGGCTATTGCAGCAGGTGGCTCTGTTGTTATGGTCGGTTCACTTGTTGCAGGCTGTGAGGAGTCACCCGGAGATACAGAGATTTATCAGGGACGTCAGTTCAAGGTTTATCGCGGTATGGGTTCACTTGGTGCAATGAATCACGGCAGTGCTGACCGTTATTTCCAGAAGGGTTCAAAGAAATTTGTTCCTGAAGGTGTTGAGGGTCGTGTGCCTTATAAGGGACCTCTCGGTGATACAGTTTACCAGATGATGGGCGGTCTGCGTTCAGGTATGGGCTACTGCGGATGTCATACTATTGAAGAGCTTAGAACAAACGCTCAGTTTATTAAGATTACAGGTGCAGGTCTTGCTGAAAGCCATCCGCACGATGTAACAATTACCAAGGAAGCTCCTAACTATTCAGGAAGCAGATAATAAAATCCATAATACCTACAGGCGGCTTTTTGTCGCCTGTTGTGTTCTGATTTAGGGTTGTGTTTTATGGCAGAGAAAATATCAAAATGGGTAAAATTCAAGCGTTTTCTCAAGCGCAATATGACTCCCACCTGGGCTAAGCATTTTGGATATCAGGTGTTTGCATTTCTTGTATCTGTTGCAATGGTAATCGGGGTAGCTGATTATGCCGTAACCAAAACATATGATGAAATGGAGTTGAGCTTTGTGGATAATTTTACTATTACAGCACATACAGGTGCGTATGGTACTGAAATGAATACGGTTCAGTCAGTGCAGGCTGCAGTAGATAATAATGCTGATATTGTTGAGCTTGATATTCGCCAAAGACCTGACGGTACAGTGGTTATGAGTCACGACTTTGTTGTTACAAATAATGACGGAAATCCTGTTGAGGACGCATTTGTAATTCTGAAGGATGCTGATATTCAAATAAATCTTGATATTAAAGAAACTAAATCACTTAATAATCTTTATGATTTGCTTGTTAAATACAATCTTGTAGAAAAGTCATTTTTAACAGGTATTGAAATGATAAATGTGAAAGCAGTTAAGGATTCTGCATGTGCTGGTATGGATTATTATCTTAATTATATGCCCTCAAGAGCACGTGTGTTTTTTGATGAATACAGGCAAAAGCTGATTGATTTGCTTGAGGAAACAGGAGCTGTCGGTATAAACTGCAACCATAAATATGCAAGCTCACAGTTATCGTCACTGCTTCATAAAAAAGGCTTTAAGCTCTCTGTCTGGACAGTGGATAAAGAGCGTACAGCTAAAAAAATGCTTGCTATAAAGCCAGATAATATTACAACAAAAGACCCCGATCTGATTAAAAAGGTTGTTGATAACTGGGGAAAATAAACCAAAGCCCTTGCTGAAAAGCAAGGGCTTATATATTTCACAGATTAACAAAATTTTTTGAAATTGTGAATTTTATGTTATATTCAATAGCTTCCGTAACTAATAAATGGGTGTTGAAACAATGCAGCTCTGTTAGCACATCTGGGCAGGTGCTATGTATGTCAATACTTGAACGCTTAAAAGCCGGTCTGAAAAATGAACTGATATCAAAACGGGCAGAGCTTGAATTGTCACAGGAGAAAATGGCGGAACTTCTTGATATTTCACTTCGTTCTTATTCCGAGTTAGAGCGTGGCAACAGCTTCTGCTCTGCATTGTCGTTAATCAATTTCGTGAATAACTGCGATGTTGATAAGGAAAGACTTTTTGCGAATTTTGATAAAATTATTAAAGATGCTGAAAACAATTAGATATTCCCGTATTTACCAT
>DBFOUY010000121.1:0-3681 GCA_048365975.1 Eubacterium sp. | reverse complement strand
GCCGAAAGACCCTTTTTAATCTGAGGAATAATTACATTGTTATAAAGCTTTTCATAAGCATTTGTAAGAGATACCTTTGATTTATAAATCTTATAGCCGAACATTTTATCATTAAAGGTATGATTTGGTATTTTCATACTGAAGCCGCCGAACTCAGAAAGAACATATGGTCTGTCACCAGCCTTAACTCGAATAGGAGTAAAATAGATATGCTTGGAAATAACATCACTTGCACCCATATCATGCCAGCCTGATGTAGTGTCAACAACTCGTGTAGGGTCAAGCTTTTTAACCATTTCATAAGCCTTAGCACTGTCAAACTGTCCCCATCCTTCATTAAACGGCACCCACATTGCAATACAGGGGCAGTTATAAAGATGATTGATTGTTTCGTTTAGCTCCTGATAATAGAGATCTCGACCTTCTTTTTCAACTCTGTGGAAATTTCTGTAATTTGTGTCATCAAGCTTGATGTTAACAAATGGAATTACAGAAACCTCAAGACCATATTCACCACCGCCGTTAACCATATCCTGCCAAACGAGAATGCCGTTAACATCACAATAGTGATACCAAAGAAGAGGCTCAATCTTAATATGCTTTCTCAGCATATTGAAGCCTGCCTTCTTTGCAAAAAGCACATCATTTTCCATAGCCTGATTTGTAGGCGGAGTAAGATAGCCGTCTGAATAATAGCCCTGATCAAGAAGTCCGTTATGGAAATATGGCTTGTTATTGAGGAAAAGCCTTTTTATTCCGTTTTCATCAACGCCGACAGAAAATTTACGCATACCGAAATATGATTTTATGCTCTCACCGCAAGCCTTGAATACGACATTATAAAGGAAAGGACTTTCAGGTGACCAAGCTTTAAAATCAGGAATTTTAACTGTTTTATCAGTAGTATCGGCAATAAGGGTGTCGCCGTCATAAATCATAACCTCAACATCGTCAGTGCCGAAATACTCAAAGGTAACCTGCTCATTATCGTAATCAGGAGTAATCTTAACAGACTCAAGATATTCCTCAGGAGTTGACTCAAGCCACACTGACTGCCATATACCGCTCTGTGCAGTATACCAGATACCGCCTCGCTTTGTTTTCTGCTTTCCTCGTGAATATGAACGTGTGTCGGTAAAATCCTGCACCTTGACCTCTAATCGATTTTCTCCGTCGGTCAGATAATCTGTAAGTTCACATTTAAAAGGAGTATAACCACCCTTATGCTCACCTATTTCCTTGCCGTTGAGATAAACTGTAGCAAGCTGGTCAACAGCACCAAAGTTAACAAACACTCTGCCCTTATTAAATCCCTCAGGCAGTGTAAAGGTTTTTAAGTAGAAAAGGTACTCAGTTGGCTTTAACGCCCTGCACACACCTGAAATTTCAGTTTCAGGCGAAAAAGGAACTGTGATGTCTGCAAGATACCTCATAGGTCTGCCGCTGTTATTTTTGATGACATATTTCCATGTGCCGTTAAGGCTAAGGTAACTGTCACGCACAAACTGCGGTCTTGGGTATTCAGGCAGCGGATGTTCTCTGTCAAAGCTTCTGCTCCATTTTGTCAATAACATAATTATCCCTCAACAATCTTTCCGTTATTTATTTGAATGTGCTTATTACATATTTCAAGTGCCGCTTTTTTATGTGACACAATGATACAGGTTACATTGCTCATTTCCTTAAGATTAGTTAAAAACTGCTTTTCAGTATCCTCATCAAGAGCGGAAGTCGCCTCATCAAGCAACAAAACAGGTGCTTTTGACAGCAGGCTTCTTGCAATGGCAAGACGCTGCACCTGACCCTCTGAAAGACCAAGCCCCTTTTCACCGATAACAGTTTCGATACCCATAGGCAGCTCGTCAATAAACTGCTTTGCACAGCTGATTCTTATTGCTGTTTCAATTTCCTGCTCAGTTACATCATCATTTACAAAGGTCAGATTATCCCTGATAGTTCCTGAAATAAGCATATTGCCCTGAGGCACATATGTGAATAATCTTCTTGTGTGCCTGTCAACAGGAATTTTTCCGTCACTGCAATCAATATATATTTCACCTGACTGAACATTAAACACACCGAGAAGCAGCTTAAGTAATGTACTTTTACCTATGCCTGATATACCCATTATTGCAACAAAGTCGCCCTTATTAATTGAAAGCGAGGTGTTATCAAGTATAATATCTCTGTCATATTTAAAGCTGATGCTTTCAAAATCAATTGATTTTAAGCCAGCGTATATCTTATCTCTGTCGAAATCATGGCTGTTATAATCCACCTCATCAGGCATGTTATCAAGCTCCATAATACGCTCAGCAGATGCAAGCATTGAAAAATACTGCGGCATTACTCCTGACAGTGATGCAAAAGGCACCTGCACCTGATTAACCAGCTGAATCATAGCGGTAACAGTACCATAAGTCATTGCACCCATAAGTATTTTGTAAGCTCCGAAGAAAATCGCAAAAACTGAGCCTACGTTAAAAACAGCACCAAGTCCTGCATTAGTGACAATACTGAAATTACGTCTTTTTATTCTTGCCTTATAATTCTTTTCCTGAAGCTCATCGGCATTGTCACGCATTTTATCCTCAACCGAAAATGCCTTGACAGCCAGCAGATTTATAACAAGCTCCTGAACAAAGGAGCGTGTTTCGCCCTCAGTTTCCTGCACCTTTTTATGAAGAGCCTTAAGCTGCTTTCTGAAAATCTGTGCAGTTGCAAAAACAGTAAGACCACCCACAACAAAAACAAGTGCGAATATTTTGTCAATAATAATCAAATAAATCAGCGAGCTTGAAAGCCTTGTCAGAAAATAAACAGAGTTCGGCAGAATTTTTGTAAAGCCGTCAGTAACAATATTTACATCATTGAAAATTCTGTTTTGCAGCTCGCCTGTATGATATTTTGTAACAGCCGAATAATCCTTTTTCATAATTTTTTCAAGGATATAGCTTCTGAAAATAACATCAAGTCTTGCCTTGCATCTTTCAGCAATGGAGTTACGCACAATGTTAATTGTAAGCTGCAAAAGAACAACACCGAGAAGCATAACTGCATACTTAACAATATATTTCATTTCTCCATGAACAGTTGCACCGTCAATCACATTTTTGGAAAAGTTTGCAAACAAGACAGATGTGATACCCTGCACAACATTAAAGGCAATAATAAAAAGCACTGCAGGAATCTGTGCCCTGCAAACACTAAAAATCCATTTAATAATATTTATATCGGATTTTTTTATTTTTCTTTTATTATCCATTAAAACTATTTGTCCCCTCGTTTAAAAATATGACGCTTAGCCCAGCCTATACACCTTGGAATAAAGAGCAAAGCAGGTCTTACAGGGAACAAATCTGCCCATATTTTTGAATATATTTTATATGGTACTGAATTCTGACAGTCAACATAACGCTTCCCGTCCTTATAAAACCCAACAAGCACACCGCAAATCATATCATCAGTTACGTATTCCTTTTTTAAAAGATTATCGCCTGCAATAATATAATGATTATCACAAACCTTGAGAATACGATGCATCACATACTTTCCGCTTGGCAGAACATAAACAGGAACATCATATTTTTTCAGTCTGCCCTCATTTTTAACGACAATAATATTATCTCTCTGATGATGAATAAGAGGAAGCATTGATGTTCCCATAGTCAAACCTTGTAT
>DBFOUY010000120.1:0-3347 GCA_048365975.1 Eubacterium sp. | reverse complement strand
CCATTTGAATTATTTATTGCATTAGATACTTGTGCTATAAACGCTTGATCCTGTTTAATTAAATTAGCAATTCGTGAATCATTACCACGTTCAATATCACTAGGGTTCTCCTCTAAGGAATGTTCTAGCATCCAAGCTGACGTATAGTATCCTTTACATTCTCGTAAATATTTCTGTGCACCTGTTTGCCAAACTTGGCGTTGTATATTCTTACTTATTACAGCACTTGCTTCTTCATGAGCTATTTCCGCTTTAAGTTGAGCTTGAAATATATCAGAAATCCAACTCTCGCCAGTAGAATCGATTCTATTTACAGGATTCCCATTACAATAAACATACCAATTAATACCATCCTTAATTGGATCCTCACTTATAAACCTACCACTTTCAGGATTATAATATCTCGCCCTCATATAGTAGTTACCTGTTTCAAAATCCTTTAACTGGTCACAGTAACCCCACTTATTTGGCGCACTTGTATCATCAAAATACTTATTTGTTCCAAAAGCATTGAAAATATACCAATCATCACAATATTTATTATTACCTCTATATATTTCTATTATATTGCCATGTATGTCATGCATATAATATATGTTAGAATCATCACAAATAAGATTATAGCCTCTGTAATACTTCTGACTTATTACATTCAGGTCATTAAGCTCTGCGACAATATTATCCTTATCCCAAAGGTACCTTGTTTCCTGTCCATTTACCGACTTTGACAATCTATAGCCATTTGCCATATACTTATATTCAGCTTTTAAACCTGCCTTGCCATTATACTGACCGGTTATGCTTTCATATCCTGTAAGCTGATTTAAACCGTTATAAGTAAACTTTTCAATGCCTGTATTACTTTTAACCATAGCACCGACAATACTAAGCTTAAATACACCATCATTATTCTTTGAATACTTTTCAATCTTGGTCTGATTACCATTCTTATCATAACTATACTCTGTATGCGCTGATGTTGCTCCATAGTTTTTAACAGATGATGTAAGTCTGTTATTTTTATCATAACTATACTCTTCACTAGAGCTGCCTGCATAACCTGACAAAGTCATTGTCTTTCTATTTCCTGCATTGTCATAAGTATATGCAATACCAAATGTTTCTCCATTGCTTACTACATTTTCCTTTGTAAGTCTGCCTGTACTGTCATAAGTATATGCTGTAGTAGTTGTATATCCATTATACTCTTCGGTCTTGCCTGACATATTTCCGTCAAGTCTGTACCTGTAAACCAAATGCTCAAGCTTACTTCCGTCAGATTTGTCCACCATATCCATACAATGAATCAGATTTGCAGCATTGTAATAATAAACATCATATGTATTGTTATCATAATGTGCTGATGAAAGATTATCGTTCTTATCATAGTAATAAGTAACCTTTCTTGTATAAGTTTCACTTGTTCCTGCTGCAACCCCTACTCCTGAAAGCCTGTTCTTATTATCATAAACATACTGTCTCTTTTCATAAACAGTACCATTTTTAGAATAATGCTCCTTATTATTATTACCTCTTGTATCATAAAATCTATTAATTTTATATGTATCAGAGCCAATTTTTGTACTTTCTGTACTTGGAAGTCCATAAGCATTATAAGTATATGTCTTTACAGCATTATTATTTGTTTCAGTTAAAACTCCTCCTGTTAATCCATATGTCCATGAATTGCTTACTCCATCAGCCTTTTCTGTAAGCATTCTGTGAAGTCCGTCATAAGTATAAGTAACAGCCTTGCCATTCCTATCCACCTTCTTAACCATATCCTGATTATTGTCATAAGTATATATTTCAGAATTTCCTAAGGCATCTGTATACTTTGTAACTCTGTTAAGACTGTCATAAGTATATTTATGTACCATATCTGTATCATTGGCAATCATATACTCTACCATGTTTCCAACAGCATCATATACATAATTTACAGTCTGTTCACCTGACTTTGACTGTGTTACTCTGTTTCTGTGGTCATAAGTATAAGTATTTACAACACCTGATGTAACAGTATCTCTGGTTACATTTCCTAAATTATCATAACTGTAACTATAATTAGTATACTGCATATTTCCTGAACTATCAAGTGCAAAAGGTACTTTTTTATTAGTTACAAGACCTAGCGCATTGTATGTATACTCTGTTGTATTTCCTTTTCCATCTGTTGATGTTATCATTCTGCCAAGCATGTCGTAGGTTGCAGATGTTGTTACGGCATTAGCTGTATCTGTATCATCTGTTCTTTTAGCTGACAATACATTGCCCGCATAATCATAGGTATAATCCATAGTTAAATATACTGTTCTGTCACTTGTTTTAGTAATATAATTCTGTGCCTTTGTAACATTACCAAGCATATCGTAAGTATAGTATGTTATATTACCTGCTTCATTAACCATAGTACTTCTACCAAGAACATCAGCCTGTGTAATATTTGTAATTGTAGCTGAATTGGTTATCACCAACTATTTTTTCAGTAGTCTTTAAGCCTGCTGAATTATTTTCATAAGTGTATGTCTTATTTGATAGTACATTTGTATCTTCCTTAACTATCTCTGATGTCAGTCTATCTCTTTTGTCATAGGTATATGTAGTTTTTGCCCTGCCCTCTGTATAAGTTTTAGGACGAAGTCTTGTATCATAAGTATAAGATGATAATACAGTACCGCCTTTTGTCACTGACACAGGATTGCCAACAGAATCAAAATCATAAATTTCCTTGTTGCCATTTTCATTATTAAATGTAATTTTATTTTTACCATAATCATATGAAAAAGTTACTGTATCCTTTTCTCTGCCGCTTGTGTTAATATCAACATTATAAACCCTATCCTTATAATATTCCACCTTTGTAATATCGCCAATTTTATTATACCCATATTTTGTAAGATAACCTTCAGGATTTGCAACTGCAACTATTCTTTCATTATTATCGTAACCGTATTCAGTTCTATAGTATCCTCCTAAGTTATCACTTATTGTAACACTTTCAGGTCCTGAAAGTCCGTCCGTATAAACATATGACGTTGTTATTCTTTTATCATCTGAAACAGTACTTATAGTTTCAGTTACTCTGCCTTGAGAATTGCCATAAAGATAATCCCTTATGTACTGCGTTTGACTCTTTAAAACACCATTCTCTTTAACCTTTGTGTATTTAACACACATATTTGCGTAAGGATAATTATTTTCTAAAGTATTTTCCTCTACTATACTTGTTGTTGAATTCATTTTAGTAGTAGTTTTTGTGCATATACCGTAATAATCAGTACCTGCTTCTACAGATTCATCAGAAGTGTCAAGGCTGTTATAGTCATATTCATAGCTGACCTTTG
>DBFOUY010000119.1:0-5022 GCA_048365975.1 Eubacterium sp. | reverse complement strand
AAGCTAAGAGAGCAGCAAAAAAAGCAGCTAAGCTGGCTGAAAAAAACGGCGAGGCAGAGCAAGCTGTTGCAAGTGAAGAGCCTGTAACAAATACTCAGCAGCCTGCAGAGCCGTCACCTGTTGTTGAGCAGGGAATCAGCGGTGAGGTTGTAGCTGCGATTACTGCGGCTATTGTTGCCAGTGAGGGAACAGGCGTTACAGTTCGTTCAATTAAAAAGAAAAAGGTCTGTGGCAGAAATCCCTGGGCACAGGCTGCCAATATTGACAATACAAGACCATTTTAAAGGAGGAGATAAATAATGGAAATACTTCAGGGCATTTGGGAAGTAATCGTTAGTATCTTCTCAAATTCAGGCTATGCATATTTCTTTTCAGCCGATGGCTGGAAAAATTTGGTAATGATTATTGTTGCTTTTGTATTCCTTTATCTTGGAATCAAAAAGGGATTTGAACCGCTTTTAATGATACCGATTGCATTCGGAATGCTCCTTGCAAATATACCAGGTGCAAACCTTGCAGTTCAGTATCACGACCTTGAGGGCTTCAGGGATTTGCTTGCAGGAAGAGGCGAGTTTGTCGGGGCTACACCCGGCTTAATGGACTTCCTTTACTTTGGTGTTAAGGCAGGTGTTTATCCTCCGCTTATCTTCCTTGGTATCGGTGCTATGACTGATTTTACACCGCTGATTGCTAATCCGAAAAGCTTTATTTTGGGTGCTGCGGCACAGTTCGGTATTTTCTTTACCTATGTAGGTGCTATTCTTCTTGGATTTGCTCCGAATGAGGCCGGTTCAATTGCAATTATCGGCGGTGCTGACGGACCGACGGCTATATTTGTAACGTCTATGCTTGCTCCGGGACTTCTCGGTACAATCGCAGTAGCAGCATATTCCTATATGGCGCTTGTTCCTGTTATTCAGCCTCCGATTATGAGGGCACTGACAACCAAAAAGGAACGTTCAGTTGTAATGGGCAATCTTCGTCCTGTTTCAAAGATGGAAAAGATTTTGTTCCCTATTGCTGTTACTGTTGTAGTTTCACTGTTATTGCCTGATGCTGCATCACTTGTGGGTATGCTTATGCTCGGTAATTTGCTTAAGGAAAGCGGCAGAACAGAGCGTATTGCAAAGGCTGCTCAGAATGAGTTAATGAATATCATAACAATTATGCTTGGTGTATCTGTTGGTGCAACAACATCAGCACAGAGCTTCCTGAAGCTTGATACAATAAAGATTGTAATTTTAGGTCTTATTGCATTCTGTCTTGGTACTGCCTGCGGTGTATTGTTCGGCAAGCTTATGTATGTATTTACAAAGGGCAAGGTTAATCCGCTTATCGGTGCAGCAGGTGTTTCTGCTGTTCCTATGGCGGCACGTGTTGCACAGAAGGAAGGACAGAAAGAAAATCCGTCAAACTTCCTGCTTATGCACGCTATGGGTCCGAACGTGTCAGGTGTTATCGGCTCAGCAGTTGCAGCAGGTATCCTTCTTACTCTTTTAAGATAATAATATAAATACAAATTAATTAGGGTGGCTTGTGGGTCACCCTGATTTTTTACAGGAGAGAAAATTATGCCACTTAATGAAATGCAGCAAAAGGCTGTTAATACAACTGAAGGACCTCTGCTGATTTTAGCAGGTGCAGGCTCAGGAAAAACAACTGTGCTTGTTAACAGAGTTCAGCATATTATTGAAAGCGGACTTGCTATGCCATGGCAGGTGCTTGCTATTACCTTTACAAACAAGGCGGCAGGTGAGCTTAAAGAAAGACTTGTTAAAGCTATCGGAGAGGAAGCAAACAGTATATGGGCTTATACATTTCATAGCTGCTGTGCAAGGATTTTGCGCCGTTATGGTGAATATCTTGGCTTCACAAATCATTTTACAATTTATGATACTGACGATCAGAAAAGGGTAATGAAGCAGTGTCAGAAACAGCTCGGCATTGAGGACAAGTTCCTTAATCACAAATCAATACTCGGTGAAATCAGTAGAGCCAAGGATAGTCTTATTGACCCTGATGAATATAAAGCATCAACTATTAATGACTTCCGCAAGGCTAAAATTGCACAGTGCTATGAGCTTTATCAGAGCGAGCTGAAAAAAAGCGACGCTATGGATTTTGACGATATAATTTACTATACCGTTAAGCTTTTGAAGGAAAATGATGAGGTCAGAGAGCTTTATCAGAATCAGTTCAAATACGTTATGGTTGACGAGTATCAGGATACCAACCATGCTCAGTATGTGCTGACATCTCTTCTTGCAGATAAGTATAAAAATATATGTGTTGTCGGTGATGATGACCAGAGTATTTATCGTTTCCGTGGTGCTACAATTGAAAATATTCTGTCCTTTGAACAGCATTATAAGGGTGCAGTTGTTATAAGATTAGAGGAAAATTACCGCTCAACTCAAAATATTCTTGATGCCGCAAATGCAGTTATTGCCAATAATAAAAATCGTAAGGGCAAAACACTTTTTACCCGTTCAGGTGAGGGCGCTAAAATTGTCTTTAACACCGCTATGAACGAAAGTGATGAGTCGTCGTTCATAATTGACGAAATACTTAAAAATGTTAAAAACGGCAGAAAGCTCAGTGACCATGCTATTCTTTACAGAATGAATGCACAGTCGAGAAATCTTGAAATTATGCTTACGAAAAGCGGTATTTCTCACAGAATTATCGGCGGTCACCGATTTTTTGACAGAAAAGAAATCAAGGACATTATTTCCTATATGGCTGTTATTAATAATCCTGCTGATAATGTAAGATTGCAGCGTATTATTAATGTTCCCAAGCGACAGATTGGTGACACTATGTTTGGTAATGTTATGGAAATTGCCACAGGTCTTGGTCTGTCAGCCTTTGAGGTTTGTCAGCGAGCAGACGAGTTTCAGAAAACCTCACGCAGTGCCTCAAAGCTTATGGGATTTACTGATATGATTGCTCATTTTCAGAAATGTCTTGAGGAAAAAATGCCTCTCCCTGACCTTTTGCAGGAGGTGCTTGAAACCACTAAATATATGGATTATCTCAACGAAGATCCTGAAACCTTTGAGGACAGAGCGAATAACATCAAGGAGCTTTCCTCGATGTTCATTAAGTATCAGGAGGAGAGTGAAGAGCCTGATTTGTCAGCATTTTTAGAGGATGTTGCACTTATCAGTGATATTGACTCATATAATGAGGACGAGGATTCAGTTGTTCTTATGACACTCCATTCAGCAAAAGGACTTGAGTTCCCTGTTGTTTTCATTCCCGGTATGGAGGAGGGAATTTTCCCCGGCGCTCAGTGTATGTTCAGCGAAGAAGAGCTTGAGGAGGAACGTCGTCTTGCATATGTAGGTATAACACGTGCTAAAGAAAAGCTTTATCTTGTCAATGCTCAGCAGCGTATGCTCTATGGTACAACTAACCGCAATATGGCATCACGTTTTCTGCGTGAAATTCCTATGGCAGTTACTGAGGATGTTTCTACTAAAACATACAGAGCACCTGCCGCAAGCAGTAAAATCACCCATACCGCATCTTCAAGTATCGGTGCACGCAAATTCGGTCAGGCTGGCAATTCTGCTTCGAAGCCGACTGCTGATTATAAGGTTGGTGATACTGTTTTACATAAATCCTTTGGTACAGGTACAATACTTTCACTTCAGCCTATGGGCGGCGATATCCTTATGGAAATTGCCTTTGATAAAGCGGGCACTAAAAAGATGATGGCAAATTTTGCACGTCTTGAGAAAAAATAAATATATGTGTTTATAAAAAAGTAAGCAATCAGTTTTTTACTGATTGCTTACTTTTTTATTATGTTATGATTTTAAGGCAGTTTTGCATTTTAATTTATCAACTGTGTTTCCTATCAGCCGTGAAATGAAGCCCACAAGCAATGCGGCAACAATAGTTCCTTCTCTTACACCTGCAAGCTTTTTCATAAATATGAATGACAGTGCAGTGGCAATGACAGTCATTGCCACGTCAAAAATAACCTTAGTAACACCAAATTCTGTGTTGAATTTAGATACGATTGCACGCACAAATGATTCTCCCGGCAACATTACAACATCTGCAAGAACCTCTAAATATACACCTATGCCGAGTATTATACAGCCGAGAAGAAGATAAAGTATTTTTGTTATATATGATAAAGGATTTACAAAATTGAGTATAATCATACTTAAATCTATGAAATATCCGAATGCAATTGATACTGGTATTTGCAGAACGTGCTCAAGTCTGAAATCCTTTTTTAATATAATTAATTGCAGCAAAATCAGCAGAATACTGAATATTATTGTGAATTGCCCAAGTGTAAGCGGGAAATGCAGACTCAGAACATATGGGATTGAGGAAATAGGCGATGTGCCTAAATCCGCCTTTGTAACCATACTGACACCAAGTGAATTGACGAATAAACCTATAATAAAAATTAAATAACGTTTTAGTTTTTCTGTTTTACTCAATATTATCTTCCTCCCGTTTATCAATCAGGTTTTCATTTACTCTTGTAAGAAAACTGATGAACTGTGTTATTTCATCCTCTGAAAAATCTGACAACGCAGCAGACTCAAGCTTTGACATTTGCTCAACAACTCTTTTGCTGCTTTGTTTGCCCTTGGCTGTGAGATAGACACATAAGTACCTTTTGTCACCATTTTTATTTTTTCTTTCAATAAGTCCGCTCTTTTCCATTCTTGACAGCAGGCTTGTAAGTGTAGCAGGTTCAATAAGACAGGCTTTTGCAATATCCTTCTGAACAGCGCCGTCATTATCAAAAAGATATTCAAGCACCTTTGGCTGACCGACTGTCAGCTTTTCGTCAGCAAGACTTTCAAACACCATTTTTGTGAAGATGGTCTGATTTTCAAGCATAAGCTTATGATATGACATAAAGAACATCCTTTCTGTAAATTAATTAGAATTCTAACTGATATTATATTACTTAGAATTCTAATTGTCAATATTCTTTTATTATGCATTAAGCTGTGCATATGTGTGAATTTTTCATATAAACTTGAC
>DBFOUY010000118.1:0-3324 GCA_048365975.1 Eubacterium sp. | reverse complement strand
ATGATCCTCATCAATATTGAGAATTACGGCGATGTCAGGATTCATTTTTAAAAAAGTGTTGTTGAACTCACAGCTTTCACAAACAAAATTTTCGCTGTGACCATATCTTCCGTATGCATTAATAGCAGGCAGCTTACCTCCGATAACCGCACTTGGGTCAAGCTCTGCCTCAAGCAGAATTTGAGTAATCATTGACGATGTTGTTGTTTTGCCGTGAGTTCCGCACACGCCTATACAGTTTGAAAAAATTCTGCTCATTGCACCAAGAAGCTCTGCTCTTTCAAAGCAGGGGAAATTATCTTTTGCATAATCAAGCTCTTCGTTACCAGCAAGTATTGCATTTGTATAAATTACAAGCTCTATATCGTCAGTTAAATTATCCTTTGTCTGACCGAGATAAACCTTCGCACCTTCTTTTTCAATTCGTCTGAAGGTTTCTGTGTCATTGTTATCTGAGCCTGAAAGCTCATAGCCAAGTGACAGCATTATTTCTGCAAGCGGGCACATTCCTGCACCGCCGATTCCTATAAAGTGTACTCTTTTAACTTTTTTTAAGTATTCATCTATATTCACTGAAGATTCCTCCAAATTTATTTACCTTTCTATTATACTACCATTTATATAAAAAATAAATACCTGATTATGATTAACTAATATTTTTTTGTTTCATAGAATGTAAGCAAGGGAGAGTATCCCTTGTTTAATTAAAGGGGTGTTATTTTGAAACTTAAAACTTTTTGTGTGCCATACATTGTTGATGAAAGAATGGTATTTGCCAGTGAATATTTGCAGGCACAGGGATATAAGTGTGTTGACAGCTCTGATGATGCGGACTTTATTCTTCTGCCTATTCCTGCAAAAGACTATATGTTTGAAAATTTAGGAAACAAAGCAATATTTTACGGTTCAGGTGATTATAGAGGCGTTGACTATAACAAGGTTGAGTCATTTGTTACGGAAAATGCATATCTTACAAGTGAGGGAGCAATATCGCTTTTAAAAGAAAACAGTGACAGGTCAATTTATGCCTCAAAGGTGCTTATTACAGGCTACGGCAGAATTGCAAGGGCATTACATAGAGCGTTTGACGCAATGGGTGCTAAGGTTACAATCTGCTGCAGAAGTGATGGTGCGGCCACTGAAGCAGGCTTCAGAGGAGCTGAGGTTATCGGTTTTGATGAGCTGAAAAATGACAACTGCTATGATTTTATTTTCAATACTGTTCCACATATGATTTTTACAAAAAATGAACTTGATAAAGTTAATGAAGAAACCTTACTATTTGATTTGGCATCTTTTCCGGGTGGAGTGGATACACTTTATGCTAAGTCAAAGGGTGTTAAACTGATTGATGGTAAAAAGCTGCCTTCACGCTATTCAAAAAAATCAGCAGGAGAGCTTATAGGCAGAACAGTAGAAAAAATTATAAAGGAGGATTTTTCTTGAACATAGGTTATTGTCTGACAGGCTCCTTCTGTACCTTTTCAAAATCTATTGATGCTTTGGAGGAGCTTGTTACAAGAGGTCATAACGTAACGCCTGTTATGAGTGAAAATGCATATTCTATTGATACACGCTTCGGCAATGCAGTTGATATTCAGAATAAGCTTATTCAGATAACAGGCAACAGTATTATTCATACTATTGAGCAGGCTGAGCCGATAGGTCCTCAGAAAATGTTTGATGTTCTTGCTATTGTTCCCTGTACAGGAAACACTCTTGCAAAGCTTGCCTCAGGTATTACAGATACTGCCGTGACAATGGCAGCAAAGAGTCATCTGCGCAATAACAGACCTGTGGTAATCGGTATTTCCACAAATGATGCTCTGGGAGCAGCGGCAAAAAATATAGGAACACTGCTCAATTATAAGAACTATTATTTTGTGCCGTCAGGTATGGATAACTGTAAATTAAAGCCTAAATCAATGGTGTGTGATTTCGCTCAGGCAGCAGATGCAATAGAGCTTGCATACAAAGGTATTGAAATTAATAAAAAAATATATTGACTTTTAATAATATATAAATTATATTAAATCTATAGCTATATTTATATTAGCTAAATCGTGTTTAGAAAAAAAGAGGATGTGGCAATTGAAAAAGATAATCGATCTTAAGGATATCACCGTAAAGTATGGTGACAATGTTGTACTTGACAAATTAAATCTGTTTATAAATGAAAAAGAGTTTATAACGCTTTTAGGACCCTCGGGTTGCGGCAAAACAACTACTCTGCGATGCATTGCAGGCTTTATTGAGCCTGACAGCGGTGAAATTGTTTTTGAGGGTAAGGTAATAAATGATGTTCCGCCTCATAAAAGAAAGGTTAACACCATTTTCCAGCGTTATGCTCTTTTTTCTCATTTGAATGTTTATGAAAATATTGCCTTTGGTCCTGAGCTTCAGAAAAAGTCCAAGGACGAGGTGCGTCAGATAGTGGCTGATATGCTCAGTCTTGTTAATCTTAAGGGCTTTGAGAAAAGGAGCATTGACTCGCTTTCAGGCGGTCAGCAGCAGAGAGTTGCGATTGCACGTGCACTTGCCAACAGTCCGCATGTTTTGCTGCTTGATGAGCCGCTGGGTGCACTTGATTTAAAGCTTCGCAAGGATATGCAGACAGAGCTTAAGGCAATACAGAAAAGGCTTGGAATAACCTTTGTTTATGTTACTCACGATCAGGAGGAGGCACTATCAATGTCAGATACCGTCGTGGTAATGGACAAGGGCAAAATTCAGCAGATAGGCTCACCTGAGGATATCTATAACGAGCCTGTGAATGCTTTTGTTGCGGATTTTATAGGAGAATCTAATATTGTTGATGCAATAATGCTTAAGGATTATCTTGTTTCCTTTGGCGGTGTTAAATTTAAGTGCCTTGATGCAGGCTTCGGTGAAAATACTTTTGTTGAGGCAGTTGTAAGACCTGAGGATATAAAAATTGTAAATCCGGGTGCAGATGCATCTTTGACAGGTAAAATAACAAGTGTAACTTTTAAGGGAGTGCATTTTGAAATACTTGTTGATGTTGACGGCTTTATCTGGATGATTCAGACCACAGAGGAAAATCATAGGGTCGGTGAAACGATAGGAATGTATATTGAGCCTGATGCTATTCATATTATGAACAGAAGTGAATACAGCGGCGAGTTCGGTGACTATTCCTCATTCTCAGACGAGATGGACCATATCTCAGATGCTGAGTATAACTGGGAGGAAAACGATGAAGAATAAATTTTCCTCTAAGCTGCTTGATAAGCCGTATCTTATATGGTCAGTGCTGTTTATTATTGCACCGCTTATTATGGTTGCATATTATGCACTCACTGA
>DBFOUY010000117.1:0-25475 GCA_048365975.1 Eubacterium sp. | reverse complement strand
AATGTCTGAGCGGCTCAAAATGACCTACACCCTCAATAGTATCGGCTATTGTTTCTTTATAAATTATATTGCCTTTGTCAAATGTGACGTTAAATCCAAACCTCTCAGAAATTATTGACCTGAGTATTTCAAGCTGAATATCGCCCATAAGCTGAACCTGAATTTCACCAAGCCGTTCATTCCATACAACCTTAAGCTGAGGGTCCTCGGCTTCAAGAATTTTCATCTTTTCAAGTGCAGTATGAGCATCAATGCTGTCAGGTAGTTCAAGTCTGTATGTCAGTACAGGCTCAAGAACAGGCATACCTGTATTCTTTTCTGCTCCGAGTCCGTCACCCGGTCTGGTGAATGTTATGCCTGTAACAGCACACACAGTGCCGGCTGCAGCAGATTCAACAGTGCTGAATTTATCACCTGAGTATATTCTAATCTGATTAACCTTTTCTGAATTAAGATTTTTTTCTGATTTCAGTATTTCCTTAACCTTAAGGCAGCCGCCTGTAATTTTAAGAAATGTCAGACGCTGACACTTATCTTCAGAAATTTTATATACCTTACCTGCAAATTCGCTGCTGTATTCAGGCATTTGCATGTATGAATGAATGCAGTCGAGAAATTCCTCCACACCATCAAACCTGAGTGCAGAGCCGAATAAACAGGGAAATACTTTTCTGTTTTTTATACAAGTGATAATGTCATTTTTATTTATCGTTTCATTGTTATAATACTGATTTAAAAGTGCCTCATCACACAGTGCAATGTTTTCGTAAAACTCGGTTTTGTTATTATTGTCAAAATCAATACAGCCATCACTGAATTTAGCTTTAAGCTCATTCATAACACGATTTTTGTCAGCACCGTCAAGGTCCATTTTGTTTATGAATATGAAGCAGGGGATGTTGTATTTTGAAAGAAGCTTCCATAATGTATGTGTGTGGCTCTGAATACCGTCTGTTGCACTTATAACAAGAACTGCATAATCAAGAACCTGAAGTGTTCTTTCTGTTTCTGCAGAAAAATCAACGTGCCCCGGTGTGTCAAGCAATGTGACTTCTGTATCCTTATATTTTAAAACTGCCTGCTTAGAAAAGATTGTTATTCCACGGTTACGCTCAAGGCTGAAGGTATCTAAAAATGAATTTTTGTGATCGACTCTTCCAAGCTTGCTGATACTGCCTGACTGATAGAGCATTGCTTCTGACAAAGTAGTTTTGCCTGAATCAACGTGTGCTAATATGCCTATAACAATTTTTTTCATTTTCTCACCACGCCTTGTTTTAGTTTATATATAATATCATATAATTTCTTTAATTGAAATTGATAAAAAATAAAGGGAAGCACTCAGCTCCCCTTTATGATTGAATTATATTTTATATAAATACTGATACTACATAGCCGAGATAGCCTGCAAGCATTATAATACCCTGCCATCTCTGAAATTTTTTTGTAATGATTGTCGGGAACACTGCAACTGCAATTGCTGCCAAACAAACCATCATATCAATAGTTACTGATGAAGCAGAAACAGCCAGTGCACCTGTGCCCTTGCCCATTGAAACGAATGAACAAATCGGCAGAATAAGTGTCAGGTCAATAATGTTTGCACCTAAGATATTGCCGACAGAAAGAGCACCAACCTTTTTTCTGAGAGCAGTAATTGTTGTTACAAGCTCAGGGAGTGATGTGCCGATAGCTATTGCAATAACGCTTATTACACGCTGAGGAATACCGAGTGACTGTGCAATTTCAGTTCCATAATCAACAAGCAAATCAGCACCGATAACAATTCCTGCAGCACCTAAAACGAAGAATATAATATTCTTAATCCAGTCTTTCTTTGTAGCAGTTTCCTTAGTCGGAACAATATCGTCCTCCTCCTGAAGACCGATGTTGTTCGGTGAAGGCTCAATCTGATGATTATCTCGCTTCATTGAAAGGAAATTTTCAACAAAGAATACTATGAATACTATAATCAGTACTATCAAACCGACAGTTGAAAGAGAGAAGTAATCGTTTGTTTCGCCTTCAAAGGTCATTGACTGTTTTGTTGTGAAAATACAGCCTAAAACAAGTGTTGCTGATGCAATGAACATCATTATACCTTTTGGTGCAAATTCTTTTCGCTTAATTGCAAATGGCATACATACAATGAAAATACCCATAATCATTGCAGTGTTGGCTGTAACCGAGCCGATAGCGTTACCTGCTGCCATGTCAACGTTGCCTTTTGCGGTAGCCTGAATACTTACGATCATTTCAGGCAGGGTTGTTGCTACAGAAACAATTGTTGCACCGATAACGAATTTAGGTACACCGAGGATTTCTGCAATCCAGCTTGCACTGTCAACAAACCAGTCGCCGCCCTTGATAATAAGGATAAGACCGACAACAAACAAAACATACATTAAAACAGTTTGCATTTTTTAACCACCTTATTTAATTTTTGTATATCCTAATAATATTACATTACTATAACATAATTTGTCAATATAAAATACATATTGTGTTAATTATATTTTTATGATAAGATAATAATATATTTTTGAGGAGTGATATCTTGGATAAAAAGAAAAATATTTTATATATAGTATTACCGATTATTGCGGCAATTATTGTATTGTCCGTTTTTGCAGTAAGCGGAAATATTACTAAAAAAGCTGATAAGGAAAATCCGACTGCTCAGACACAGGTTTCTGCTGTTAATGAAGAAAGCTCTTCCACAGAGAAAAATGAGAATGCAAAGGTTACGCTTTTAGCTGCAGGTGATAATCTTATTCATAACACACTTATATCTGCAGGTGAGCAGACAGACGGAACACTCAATTATGATTCGCTTTATGCAAATATAAAGCCTGAAATCGAAAAGTTTGATATTTCTGTAATTGACCAGGAAACTGTGCTTGGCGGCAGTGAATTTGAATATTCGGGATATCCGACTTTCAATACTCCGTGGGAGGTAGGCGAGGCTGCTATACGTGCAGGGTTTGATGTTTTTAACTGTGCAACCAATCATACTATGGATATGGGCTGGGGCGGAGTTGAAAATGAGCTTGAGTTTTTTGCAGATAAAAAGGACGCTGTTGCTCTCGGTATTAATGCTAACGAGGATGATTATAATAAAATAACATATTATGAAAAGAACGGCATCACCTTTGCAATGCTTAACTATACTTATGGTACTAACGGTATTCCTCTCCCTGATGACAAGCCGTGGTGTGTAAATCTTCTGGACAAGGATAAGGTTACAAAGGATCTGAAGGAAGCAAGAGAGCACGCCGATTTTGTAATTGTATTCCCTCACTGGGGTACAGAGTACAGCTTTGAGGTTTCCGATTATCAGGAGGAATATACAAAGCTCTTTTCCGATATGGGTGTTGACCTTGTAATAGGCTGTCACCCTCACGTTATTGAACCTGTTAAGTGGGTGACTAATGATAGCACGGGCAAAAAGATGCTTGTTTATTATTCGCTTGGCAACTTTATTTCTCATCAGATTGATCTGGAAAATCTGCTTGGCGGTATGGCTGAGGTTACTATTGAGAAGAAGGACGGAAAAACTGAAATCACATCAGCAAAGTTTGTTCCTGTAGTTTGCCATTATAACAGGGATGAAAACGGAAAATTTGCATTTAATGTGTACAAGCTCGGTGATTACAATGATGACCTTGCAAATACCCATTCACAGCAGGGCGGAACTGTGGAGTATTTCACAAAGCTTGTTAATGATGTGGTTGATGAGGAATTTATCAGTATGAAATAACCTATGGTAACAATGCACAAAAAACAGTGTGCACATATGCTGTGTAAGATAAATAATTGACAAAATTATACAAAATGGTTGACAAACAGTCTGTTTGTTGAGTATAATGCAAATGTAGTAAGAACGAGGGCGTTCCGTATTAAGCGGAGTGCCCTCATTTTTTATTTAATAATTTCAAGAGAGGAGTATTTACTATGAGTAAGTACACAAAGGAAGACATTTTAAAAAGTGCACAGGAAAACGGTGTTGAATTTATCAGATTACAGTTTACAGACGTTTTCGGCGTTATGAAAAACGTTGCCATTACAAGCTCACAGCTTGAAAAAGCACTTAATAATGAATGTATGTTTGACGGCTCATCAATTGAGGGGTTCGTTCGTATTGATGAAAGTGATATGTATCTTCACCCTGATTATGACACATGGGCAATCTTCCCATGGAGAAAGCATCAGAATGCACAGACTGCACGTCTGATTTGTTCAGTTTATACTGCTGATAACAAAACACCATTTATGGGTGACCCAAGAAATGTATTGCAGAAGGTTATTGATGAGGCAGCTGAAATGGGATATACATTCAATGTAGGTCCTGAGTGTGAATTCTTCCTCTTTAAAGTTGATGAGGACGGCAACCCTACTACAACAACAGGTGACGAGGGCGGTTATTTTGACCTTAATCCTATTGACCATGGTGAAAACTGCCGTCGTGATATTTGCCTTGCTCTTGAAGAGATGGGCTTTACAATTGAGGCGTCACACCACGAGGTTGCTCACGGTCAGCACGAAATTGACTTTAAATTTGATGAGGTAATGACAACTGCTGACAGAGTTATGACCTTTAAGCACGTTGTTAAAACATATGCTACAAAGCATGGTCTTCATGCAACATTTATGCCAAAGCCTGTATACGGAATCAACGGCTCAGGTATGCACACAAATATGTCACTTATGACAAAGGACGAAAACGGCAAGACAGTCAATGCATTCTATGACCCTGAAAGTCCTGACGGCTTAAGCAAGGTTGCTCACAGCTTTATTGCAGGTATTTTAAAGCACGTTAAGGGACTTACTGTATATGCTAACCCAACAGTTAACTCATATAAGAGATTAGTTCCTGGTTATGAAGCTCCTACTTACATTGTTTGGTCATCATCAAACCGTTCAGTACTTGTTCGTATTCCTGCATCACGTGGAATGGGCACACGTGTTGAGCTTCGTTCACCGGACCCTGCATGTAACCCTTATCTTGAAATGGCTCTCTGCCTTGCAGCAGGTCTTGATGGTATCAAAAATAATCTTACTCCACCTGATGCTGTTGATTATAACGTATTTGATTTCTCAGATGCAAAGCTTGCAGAGATGGGTATCGAGTGCCTGCCAACCTCACTTGAGGAGGCTGTTAACGCTTCAAAGGCTGATCCTTTTGTTAAGGAAACAGTTGGTGAGCATGTATTCAATGCTTACTCAAAGGGTAAAATGGCTGAGTGGGAAGAATACAAAACAAGAGTTTCCCAGTGGGAAATCGACAGATATATGGTTAACTATTAATATTATGCTAACCCTCTCTTATGGCAGGCTTGCCTGTCAGTTAAATCGGTATCCGTTTTAGGATGCGGATACCGATGCTTAAAAGACACAATGGGGTGTCTGCAGTGTAATGCTGCGGACACCCCATTTTTTATTTTTGTTATTACATACTTAAGAGGAGGAAAAATTATGAGTATGGAATCAATACTTGAAGCCGTGAACGGCGAGCTGTTCGGCGTCTGGTTTCTGATAGGTACAGCGTTGGTGTTTTTTATGCAGTGCGGATTTGCAATGGTTGAAAGCGGTTTCACCAGAGCAAAAAATGCAGGAAACATCATAATGAAAAATCTTATGGATTTCTGTATCGGTGCTGTTATGTTTATTCTGCTTGGCTTCGGTCTGATGATGGGCGAGGAGTGCCTTGGCGGATTCATAGGTATGCCGACTCTCGGAGTGTTCACTGATTATGCTAACTTTGACTGGTCAAACTTTGTGTTTAACCTTGTGTTCTGTGCTACGGCAGCTACAATTGTATCAGGTGCTATGGCAGAAAGAACAAAGTTTTCATCTTATTGCATTTATTCAGCAGTGATTTCTGCGGTTGTTTATCCTGTAGAGGCAGGCTGGATATGGAATCCGAATGGCTGGCTTGTTACACGTGGATTTCACGATTTTGCAGGCTCAACGGCAATACATATGGTCGGCGGTATAGCAGCACTTATAGGTGCAGCAATGCTTGGACCTCGTATCGGAAAGTATAAGGTTGACAAAAAGACAGGCAAGAAAAAGGTTAATGCAATCCCGGGTCACAATCTGACTATCGGTGCTCTCGGTGTATTTATTCTGTGGTTTGGCTGGTATGGTTTTAACGGTGCTGCGGCAACATCAGTTGATTCTCTTGCATCAATCTTTGTTACAACAACATTAGCACCATCCATTGCAACTGTTGTTACAATGATATTTACCTGGATTAAGGACGGAAAGCCTGACGTTTCTATGTCGCTTAATGCTTCACTTGCAGGTCTTGTGGCAATTACAGCACCTTGTGACTGCGTTGACGCCCTTGGCTCAATTATAATCGGTGCTGTGTCAGGTATACTTGTTGTAGTAGTTGTTGAACTGCTTGATAAAAAGCTCTATATTGATGACCCTGTGGGTGCCGTGGCTGTTCACTGTGCAAATGGTATATGGGGTACATTAGCTGTGGGTTTGTTCTCAACAGGTGCAGATGGTGTCGGCAAGGGCTTGTTCTACGGCGGTGGATTCTCACAGCTTGGTATTCAGCTTGTGGGCTTTGTAAGTGTAGCTGCATGGACAGCTGTTACAATGACTATAGTGTTCCTTGCAATCAAGAAATTCCACGGACTCAGAGTTACACCTGAGGAGGAAATTGAAGGGCTTGATTCAACAGAACATAACCTTCCGTCAGCATATGCAGATTTTATGCCTGTGGCTAATTTGAATACAGTTACTGCTGTTTCTGCACCGAAGGCACCTGTTGAAAAGGCTGTGCCTGTAGAAAGCTACACAACAAGCAAGGATGCAAAGCTTACAAAGATTGTAATGATTTTCAATCCTGCAAAGCTTGAGGACATTAAGGAAGCTATGAATTCAATCGGTGTAACTGGAATGACAGTTACAAATGTAATGGGCTGCGGAACTCAGAAGGGACACATTAGAAAGTATCGTGGTGTTGAGATTGAAGAAATGAGTCTTATGCCTAAGATGAAACTCGAACTGGTTGTATCTGCCGTGCCTGTTAATACAGTTGTTGAAACTGCACGTGGTGTTCTGTATTCTGGACATATCGGTGACGGAAAAATATTCATTTATGATGTCGATGATGTAATTAAGGTCAGAACAGGTGAAACAGGTTATGATGCACTGCAGGGTGATGATAACTAAAATCAGTTCTTAATCATTATGTAAATAGTAAATACCCTTGTTTTGCTCCTTATGGAACGAAACAAGGGTATTTTATTGCTGTTTCATCTGTCGCAAAAAAAGCAGAACAGCGGCTGCACTTGCGGCAACAGCATAACCAAGTACCCAAAAAAAGTGGGGGAAAATGTTTTCGTATTCGGCATTTAATACTGCTTTTTCTAATTCAACGGCATGAACAAAGGGCAAAGCATAGGCAAATTTTTTTAATGTGTTGCCGACGAGATTAAGGTCAAACCATATTCCTGAAAGCCAAGCTGCTGCATTTGTCAATAATGCACCGCAGATACCGCTTGCCTGCTTTACATTGAATATGCTTCCGCAAAGCAAGCCTAATGCAATAAATAACAATGAAATCGGTACTATTAATGCAATTGCATACAGTATGTTTATAGTGATGCTAAGACCAAGCATAATTGCAGTTATGTAGCAAATTATACTTTGTCCTACTGCGATAGGCAAAATCGGCAAAGCATATCCTATAATAAAATCTGTTGCAGTAAGCGGTGCGGTGTAGAGTCTTTGCAGTAAAGCACTTTCTCTGTCTTTTGCAATCAGTGTTGCCGCAAATAATGTCATAAATGAAAGTCCGAATACTGTAATTCCCGGAGTAAGACGTTCAATTTCAAACAGACTGACAGGAATATTTGCTTGTATTGCAGAAAGCAATAATATCAAAATTATCGGAAAACCTAAACTGAAAAATATTGTGAGCGGGTCACGTAAAATTTCTTTTGCATTTCTCACACTGAAAGTTATCATTTTCATTTTTTACCCTCTTTAATAATCTTTATAAATGCATTTTCAAATTGCTCTGTTCCTGCTGATTTTTTCAGTTCTTCAGCAGTTCCGAACGCGATAAGACTGCCATCCTTCATAATACCTATACGATCTGACAATGCCTCAGCTTCTTCCATATAGTGTGTTGTAAGTATAATTGTAATATTGCCTTTTAAAAATCTGATAATGTCCCACAAATCATTTCTTGCAAGTACATCTAATCCTAATGTCGGCTCGTCAAGAAATAATATTTCAGGCTCGCTGATAAGAGCCATTGCTATACTTAATCTGCGCTGCCAGCCGCCTGAAAGCTTTCCTGCTCTTTTCTTGATTATTGAATTCAATCCGAATTGTTCAGAAAGCATGGCGACTTTTTGATTTTTCTTTTCTTTTGAAAAGCCGTGAATACCGCACATCATTTCAATATTTTCTTTTACGGTTAAATTCGGTGCAACAGCAGTTTCCTGCGGAGAAACTCCGATTATTTTCTTTACTTCGTTTGCATTTGAAATAATGCTGCTGCCGTTTAAAAAAGCATCACCTTCTGTCGGCTTTGTTAAACAGGACAGCATTTTGATAAGGGTAGTTTTCCCTGCGCCGTTTACTCCGAGCAAAGAAAACAATTCACCCTTCTCAATTACTAAATCCAGATTATCAACTGCAGTAAGGTTTTTATATTTTTTAGTAAGTCCTGCTGTTCTAACTGCTTCCATTATTTTCTCCTATTTGCAAAAACGATGCTTTAATCCCAGATAAGCATTTGTCAAACTCTGACTGACAAATTCCATATCCCATTCAAGGTATGATGTAGCAATCATTGTTGCGATTCCGTGTACATATATCCATGTTTCAAGATGTAATAAATAAGCCTTTTCTTCACTAAGACCTGTGTTTTTTTGTATAAGTTCAATTAATGGCTTTATTTCCTCTTTATTATCATCTTTCTTCTCATGACTGCGGTCACGCATAAACAGCAATTTAAAAAGCTCTTTATTCTCTTTAGCAAATCGAATATATGCCATACCACTTGCTTTGTACGGAGGATATTCTTGGCTTTCCATTTCTTCTTTCAGATAGCTTTGATACAGTTGATTTGCAGATTTTAGAACTTCTTGCTGTACTTCATCTATACTTTGAAACTTTGTAAAAATAGGACTTGACGATGTTCCGAGCTTTGCACCTAATGCTCTGGCTGTTAGTGCCTGAAAGCCTTCTTGCTTTACAATTTCTAAAGCAGCTTCTATAATCTCTTCTTTTGAAAACAGTGATTTTGGCGGCATATTAAATCTCCTTTTTGATATAAAACATATGTTACATAACGTATGTTTTATTATAATTGAAATGAATGTTGATGTCAATAGTTTTGATATATATACTCTTAGCATAAATGGTTTGTAAATAATGAACATTGTATTTATAATTATACAGCGATATTCATATAAAATTGCATAAAAATACTTAAATTTCAAAAAACATCGTTAATTTACACATATATATACATTATTTGAATAGAAATTTCTATATATAGGTCAATTGAAAAACAATGTCGTTAGGTGTAAAATTTTATTAACAACTAATTTGAAAAGGAGAATAGATATGCTCAGAGAGGGAGAAATCAGAATTCCTGCAGGGTGTGCCATTGCTGCCATTATTGACAGAAAGGGCAATCGTATTAACGGCTCTGAAATAATAAAGTCAATTGCTCTTATGCATGACCGTTCAAACGGTCTTGGCGGTGGCTTTGCTGCATATGGTATATATCCTGAACACAAGGATGAATATGCTGTTCATGTTTTTTATGATAATGCTGAAGCGAAAAAACAGTGTGAAGAGTTTTTGTTCAGACATTTTAATGTAGATGTTGCGGAAAGAATACCCACCAAGCAGATTCCGAGTATTGAAAAGGGACCTGATATCTGGCGTTATTTTGGAAAAGCCAACAGAGTTCGTATGAAGGATGCAAGGCTTGATGAGCAGGAGTATGTTGCGCAGTGTGTAACTAAGGTCAACAATGCAATAGAGGGTGCTTATATTTTTTCATCAGGCAAAAATATGGGCTGCTTTAAGGCTGTGGGTTATCCTGAGGATGTAGGTGAATTTTATATGCTTGACCAGTATGATGCTTATATATGGACTGCACATGGTCGTTTCCCCACAAATACTCCCGGCTGGTGGGGCGGCTCACATCCGTTTAATATCCTTGATTGGTCTATTGTTCATAATGGTGAGATTTCTTCCTATGATGCCAACAGAAGATATATTGAGCAGTTTGGTTATATCTGCACAATGCAGACAGACACGGAGGTTATTACATACCTTTTTGACCATTTACTGCGACATCATAGTTTGCCGATTGAGGTTGCTGCAGATGTTCTCACAGCACCAGAATGGGATGAGATTGATAAAATGGATGATGACAGAAAAGAGTATTTTACAAATTTAAGAGCAATTTACAGCGGAGCTCTTGTTAATGGTCCGTTTTCTGTAATTCTCGGCTCAAACAAGGGACTCCTTGCTATTAATGACAGATTAAAGCTTCGTTCATTAACGGCTGCTACAAAGGGTAACAGAGCCTATTTTGCATCTGAGGAGTCGGCAATAAGAATTATTTGCCCTGATCCTGAAAAGGTATGGTCAGTATCAGGTGCAGAGCCTGTATTTATTCCGCTTGAAATAGATGATGAGGAGGCTGAGGACTGATGATTAATTATATTCCAAGACGTTTTACTATTATTCGTGACAAGGAGCTTTGCATCAACTGTGGCTGCTGTGTACGTCAGTGCTCAAATGAATGTCATTATTTTGCTGATGATAATAAGACTGTATTAAGTAATTCAAAGGACTGTGTTGCCTGTCACCGCTGTGTTGACCTTTGCCCAACAGGGGCATTAAGAATTGAAAAATATGTTTGTGATTACCGTGATAATGCCAACTGGACTCCACAGTACCAGCAGGAAATCTGCAGACAGGCAGAGTCAGGCTCTGTTTTGCTGTCAGCTATGGGAAATCCTAAGCCGTATCCTATTTACTGGGATAAAATTCTTCTTAATGCTTCCCAGGTAACAAATCCGTCAATTGACCCTCTTCGTGAGCCTATGGAAATACGTACCATTTTAGGCAGAAAGCCGGAGAAGATAGAGGTTGAAGGGAAGGGCAAATCAACAGTAAAAATGCCGCCTCAGGTTATGCTTGAAACTCCGATTATTTTTTCTGCAATGAGCTTTGGCTCAATTTCAATGAATGCACAGAAATCGCTTGCAATGGCTGCTAAGGAGCTTGGCACTCTGTTCAATACAGGTGAGGGCGGACTTCATCCTGAGCTTAATGATTATTGTGACTGTGCTGTTGTTCAGGTTGCATCAGGCAGATTTGGTGTACATAAGGATTATCTTAATAAGTCAAAATTTATAGAGATTAAAATAGGTCAGGGAGCAAAGCCTGGTATCGGCGGTCATCTCCCCGGTGAAAAGGTTAATGTTGAGGTTTCAAATGCACGTATGATTCCTGAGGGCTCAGATGCAATATCTCCTGCTCCTCATCACGATATTTATTCAATTGAGGATTTGCGTCAGCTTATCTGGTCGCTCAAGCAGGCAACCGACGGCAAAAAGCCTGTATCAGTTAAAATTGCTGCTGTTCACAATGTTGCGGCAATTGCATCAGGCTGTGCAAGAGCAGGTGCAGATATTGTTGTTATTGACGGTTTCAGAGGCGGTACAGGTGCAGCTCCTACACGTATAAGGGATAATGTTGGTATTCCTATTGAGCTGGCTCTTGCTGCTGCTGACCAAAGACTGCGTGATGAGGGTATTCGTTCAAGCGTTTCACTTGTTGCAGCAGGTTCCTTCCGTTGTTCATCAGATATTGTTAAGGCAATTGCTCTCGGTGCAGATGCCTGCTATGTTGCATCTGCTACACTTATTGCAATGGGCTGTCATATGTGCCAGACCTGTAATACAGGCAAGTGTAACTGGGGCATTGCAACTCAAAGACCTGAGCTTACTAAGCGTTTAAACCCTGAAATTGCTCATAAAAGAGTTGTTAATCTGATAAATGCATGGAATCACGAAATTAAAGAAATAATGGGCGGTATGGGTATTAACTCTGTTGACTCATTAAGAGGTAACCGCTTAATGCTCAGAGGTATCGGCTTGAGTGAAAAAGAGCTTGAAATCCTTGGAATTAAACACGCAGGAGAATAGGAGGTTTTGTAGTGAAAAAGGTTTTTGCTCGTGAGGAGCTTTGTATTAATTGTCGTTTGTGTGAGGTTTACTGCAAAACAAATCATTCAAAATCAAAAGATATTATCAAGGCATATAAATCAGAAAGTCCTGAGCCGATAAGCCGTGTCACTGTTTATGGCGACAAGGTGGCGTCAGTGGCTGTCAATTGCCGCCACTGTGATAATCCTGCCTGTGTTAATGCCTGCATTACAGGTGCAATGACTAAGGATAAAAAAACAGGCATTGTTTCTGTTAATGAAAATAAATGCATAGGCTGTATGACCTGTCTTGCTGTGTGCCCTATAGGTTGTATAAAGCAGGGTGAAATTGCTTTTAAATGTGATTTGTGCGGCGGCGATGAGCCTGCTTGTGTAAAGAATTGCCCTAACAAAGCATTATTGTGGCTTGAAGCCGGAGGTGAAAAGTAATGAAATATTTAATCATCGGTGCTTCTGCTGCAGGACTTGCAACAGCAGAAAGTATAAGAAAATATGATAAGGAAGGCACTGTTACTATTCTTACAGAAGAGGAGTATTTTCCTTATTCACGCCCATCAATCAGTTATTATTTAAAAGGCAAGGTTAAGCAGGAAGATATGACACTGAGAAAACCATTATTCTATAAGCAGAATAATATTGATGTTGTATTAGGTGTCAGGGTTACTTCTATTGACACCAAAGCAAGGGAGGTTAAAGCAGGAAGAAAAAGCTATTCTTATGACAAGCTCTGCCTTGCAACCGGCTCAGTTCCATTTATACCGCCTATGGAAAATGTTAAGGGCAAAGCTAATGCACTGACTTTTCTTGATTTGGCTGCAGCAAAGCAAATCAAGGCACTTGCTGATGAAAACACAAGAGCTGTTGTAATCGGTGCAGGATTAATCGGAATGAAAGCAGCTGAGGGACTTTCTAAAATATGTAAAAGTGTTGATGTTGTGGAGTTAGCACCGAGAGTGCTGCCTTCTATACTTGATTATAAATCATCAAAGCAGGTTAAAAAGCATCTTGAAAATAACGGAATTAAATTTCACCTTGAAAACACTGTTGAAAAAGCATTGTCAAAGGGCAAGCAGATAACAGCTGTTACACTTAAAGACGGAACAAAGCTGAAGTGTGATTTGTTGATTTTAGCAGTTGGTGTAAGACCTAACATAGCTCTTGCCGAGGCAGCAGGTCTTAATGTTGACAGAGGTATAATAACAGATATTCAAACTATGCAGACCGATAACAGTGATATATATGCGGCAGGCGACTGCTGTGTTTCAACAGATATGCTTGACGGCTCAAGAAAGGTTATTGCACTATGGCCTAATGCAGTGCAGCAGGGTACAGTGGCAGGTGCTCAGATGGCAGGCGGTGACCTGTTGATTGATGGCACATATTCAGTAAATGCTATTGATTTCTTCGGACTGAGAATTTGCACCTGTGGTTTGATAAATGCATCAGGTGATGACTACAAGGATGTTGTAAAAAAAGACGGCAATTCCTATAAAAGATTAATTATTAAAGACAACAGACTTGTGGGCTTTGTGCTTATTAACTGCAGTGAAAATGCAGGAATTTATACTAATCTTATTTCAAACAAAGTTTTGCTTGATACACTTAAGGGTGATATTACAGATACTCCGTCACTGTTTATGTTTGATAAAACTGTCAGAACAGAAAAACTCAGAGGAGGGGCACAGATATGATTATTGAAGCAGGTCTTACCCGCTATGAGCAGGTTAACGAGCTTATAAAAAAAGAGCTGTCAACAAAAAATAAGGTGACAGTTAAGGATGTTAATGGACAGCGTTATATAGGCTGTGCTCTTGATAAGGGTAAAAAAATAGAGGTTCATGGTACTCCCGGCAATGATATGGCTTGCTATCTTAACGGCGGAACTGTTGAGGTTTTCGGTAATTGTCAGGATGCTGTCGGCAACACTATGAACGGCGGTGAAATAATTGTTCATGGTCATTCAGGTGATGCGATGGGCTATGGTATGCGTGACGGACAGATTTATATCCGTGATAACGTTGCCTGCCGCGGCGGTATTCATATGAAGGAATTCAGAGAAATGCGTCCTGTTCTTGTTATCGGAAAAAATGCAGGCTCATTCCTTGGTGAATATATGGCAGGGGGCACGATTGTACTTCTCGGTCTTGATATGAAAAGGGGAGAAAAGCTCTTTGGCACTCACTGTGCATCAGGTATGCACGGCGGCAAAATATTTGTAAGAGGCAATTTCCCTAAGGATAATTTAAGTCCTAATATTAAGGTTGTCAGTCTTGATAAGCAGGATGAAAAGGAGCTTGAAGGCTATGTTAAAAAGTATTGTAAATACTTTGGCGCAGACAAGGACAAAATTATGTCAAAGTCTTTCAAAAAGCTTGTGCCTGCAACCTCAAGACCATATGCTAATCTGTATATTTCAAACTAATTAAAGCGGCAGGAGAAAAGTATGTTCAATAATTTGCACGAGGAATGCGGTGTATTCGGTATATTTGAAAACAAAACAACCTATGTGGCTCAGTCGGCTTATCATGGACTTTATGCCTTACAGCACAGAGGGCAGGAAAGCTGTGGTATAGCAGTTAATGACGATGGTGTGTTTCGTCATCACAGAGGTGATGGCTTGGTGCACGAGGTTTTTACAAGCGACAAAATGGAGCACCTTGGTATGGGCAATATGGCAATAGGTCATGTGCGCTATTCAACAACAGGCGGTAAGAATGCAAATAATATTCAGCCACTTGTAATTCGTCATATTAAAGGTAATCTTGCAGTTGCTCATAACGGCAATCTTGTTAATGCACCTGATTTAAGAAAGCATTTTGAGCTTAAGGGTGCCATTTTTCACGGAACATCTGATACTGAATCAATAGCCTATTCAATCGTTGCTGAACGTCTGACAAGCAAAAGCACCGAGGAGGCTGTTGAAAAGGTTATGCATAATCTTAAAGGTGCATATTCCTGTGTGGTAATGACTGCTACAAAGCTGATAGCCTTCAGAGATCCTGACGGCTTCAGACCTCTCTGCCTTGGTAAAACTGCTGACGGAGCATGGATAGTTTCCTCCGAAAGCTGTGCAATTGACAGCATCGGTGCTGAGTTTATCAGGGATGTTGAGCCTGGTGAAATAGTTGTTATAAGTACAGACGGCATAAAATCACTTAAAACTCATTGCGGCAGCAAGGGTAATATCTGTGTTTTTGAATATATTTATTTTGCACGTCCTGACAGTGTGATTGAAGGCTCGTCAGTTCAGCATGCAAGAATGAGGGCAGGTAAGTTCCTTGCAAAAGAAAGTCCTGTTGATGCCGATATTGTAATAGGTGTGCCTGACAGCGGTCTTGATGCCGCACTTGGTTATGCACAGGAAAGCGGAATTCCTTACGGAATAGGCTTTGTTAAAAACAGATATATAGGAAGAAGCTTTATTCAGCCTAATCAGAATCAGCGTGAGGATGCTGTAAGAATTAAGCTGAATGTTATTAAAGAAAATATAAAAGGCAAGCGTGTTATTATGATAGATGATTCTATTGTAAGAGGTACAACCTGTGCACGAATTGTTGCACTGCTTCGTGAGGCAGGCGCTAAAGAGGTGCATATGCGTGTGTCATCACCGCCTTTTAAATATCCTTGCTTTTTCGGAACAGATGTGGATTCACAGGAAAATCTGATTGCCTGCAAATTTGACACTGTTGATGAAATTGCTGAGGAGATAGGAGTTGACAGCCTCGGTTATCTTTCTGTTACTGCAACTAAAAAGCTTGCTGAAAATTCCTGCTGCGGCTTTTGTGACGGCTGTTTTACAGGCTCGTACCCTGTTGAAGTTCCTAAAGAGCAGCCTAAGGATAAGTTTGAGGAAAAGTTAAATCAGTTTTCACCGTACTATCAGGTGCTTGACTGACAATAAAAAATTGCTTGCAATTTATGCGTTTGTAATGTATAATAACAAACGCGATATGCAGATGTGTCCGAGCTGGCCGAAGGAGCACGATTGGAAATCGTGTAGTGCTTCAACGAGTACTCTGGGGTTCGAATCCCCACATCTGCGCCATACATTTTTTAGTGGACAAGTCCTTGATTTTCAAGGGTTTGTCCACTTTTTTACATATTATGGAAAAGATTGTCGCCTTTTCTCATAATATATAAGTTAGCCACACGATTTTTTGAAGATTTTTCATTAATCCTGTGTGCTGATTTTATGTAAAAAAAGTAATGATTTTTCCTTTTGGCAATATACATTTAATATAGACAAGGAGAAAGAATTATGAAAAAATTGTATATTCAAAATGGCAGAGAAGAATTAACATTAAATGATTTGTTTGAGGAATTTTTAATATCAAAAAAATGTTTAAATGTTTCCCCATATACAATATCATACTACGAAAGATGTTTTAAATCATTCAGCAAATTTTATGATGTAACGCAACCCTGTTCTTTGATTTCTTTAAATGATGTTAATGGCTACATTTTGTATCTCAAAGGCAGAGACGATGTAAATGATATAACAATTAATACAAATTTAAGAGGTATAAGGGCATTATTTTATTATGGTATGGAACACGGTTACATACATCAATTCAAAATAAAGCTAATTCGTGCGGAAAAGAAAATCAAGGAAACATACACAGATGCCGAGCTTGCTATATTACTTAAAAAGCCAGATGTTAAAAAATGCAGTTTTGCAGAATACAGAAATTGGGTAATTATAAATTATTTACTTGCAACAGGCAACAGACTTGAAACAATGGCAAATGTAAAAATTGGTGATATTGATTTTGAAGAAAATAAAATCAGATTACTGAAACTTAAAAACAGAAAGCAATATATAATACCTCTTTCATTGCAATTAAAAAAAGTTTTAAGAGAATATCTAATGTATCGCAAGGGAAATGCTGATGATTATTTGTTTTGTTCATCATATGGCAAACAGTTAAGTAAAGCGACAATACAAACACAGATACAGCACTATAACAGAAGTAGAGGGGTGCTCAAAACATCTATACATGTTTTCAGACATACATTTGCGAAAAATTGGATACAAAGCGGTGGTGATATGGTGTCACTTCAAACAATACTCGGTCATTCAAGTATTGAAATGGTAAAGGAATATGTTAATATGTATGGTGATGATTTGCAAAATGGATTTAATATGCATAATCCACTTGACACCTTAACCAGCAAAGACAGAAAAGGTGATTATATTAGATTAAAATAATTCCATATTCCCGAAAAGAATATATGCAGAAATGAAAAAATACCAGTCTTATGATTGGTATTTTTTCTTCTTTCTGCACCTTGTCAGTTAAGGAATATGAAATATTGTGCTTTTCCAAAGCCACAGTTATGTATTGCTGATTTCTCTGTCTTCTAAAAATTCTAATGCCCCTATACGTTTAGCAATATGAGGGTGGCTCGCCTGCATACGCTGTATAAGCTCCATATCTTCGCCTAAGCTCATTTTTTGTAAAAGATACAATGCACTGATTAAATCCTCACCGTAACCATTTTCAAAAGCAAAGCGGTCGGCTCTGTATTCGTTTTCTCTGCTGTTAATGGAAAGTATAATATTTCCTGTCAGAGTGAATCCGATTAAAAGCATATCAAAAACAAAGTGTATAATTGATGAAACGATTGCAGTTATTCCGTTTGTTCTTTTGAAAAACGGCAAAAGCACCAAATCTAATATAAGCAAAGCTAATTTAACTGTTACTACACCTATAGAAAAAAGTCCGTTGCCTATCAGATTAAGCAAGGTTGCCTTTGTATCTCCGTGAACAATGTGTCCTATCTCGTGTAACAATATGCCTTTTAGTTCATCTTCTGTAAAGGTTTCCATTGCTCCTCTTGTAACTGCTACTGTGTGTCTGCCCATTGCACAGGCATTGACTGTTAAGCTGTCAATAATGCAGATTTCAATATGGGGCAAATTGGGGTGCTGTTCCTTTACATCTTCGTATATATCTTCAAATAAAGGTATCAGGTAATCTTTTTCACGCTTTGTATACAGTTTCCGTACTCCGTTAATTAATCTTAAAATCCATTCACCTAAAGATGATAATGCAACAGTTAATGATATAACATAAATGAATATGCAAAAAATAAAACTTAACCAGTTTGTACCGAGTATAAAAAAGGTTAAAAAGAAATTAATCATGCTCCAAATAATATATATGTAATTTCTTTCTAAGAAGCCGATTATTTTATCAGATGTTATCTTTTTCATTGTGTACTCCTTTAAAATGGTTTGTTGATTGTAACAGGACAATGTATATTGCTGTCTCTTGATAAATAAAATCCTTTGCCCGTTTTTAGTGCCTTAATGTCGTCAGGGTGGTATAGAAATTCTCTTACACGCCTTGCTGAGCCTAAGCCTGTTGTGTTGGTGTTTCTTGCCTGTTGTTCAATCTGATATGTAACTTCTATTGTTGCCCTTGTGCCTAATATGTTCGCCCAGTGCTCAGCATTAACGGCACTATTCTGTCTTAATACAATGTAGTTGTTAATGTTCTCAATAACCTGTTCTTTAAAGGCTTCACCGCAGGAATAATCAAGGTCTGATAAGCTTTGTGTTGCAAGTACGCAAGTGATATTGGCACTTCTTGATTTGTTTACTAAATCTATTAAAGCAGTTGAAGCATATGTATTAATTTCATCAAGTATGAAAAATGCACGCTCAAGATCAGTGCCGAAGCACTTGCTTACTGCTTTTTTAGCGTCAATCAGTATCAGTCTGCCTATTAAAGGCGATAGCTCTGGGTAAAGCAATGGGTTAAGAATAAAGAGTATAACCGCATTTTCTTTAATGGCAGTATATATATCAATTCCGCTTTCATCAAAGATTGTTCCGAGTTCACTCTCTGCAATGGTGCTGAAACGAGCACAGGCACTTTCTGCAATCTTTCCACAAGCTTTTGATATTTCAAGGTTAAAGCTGTGTTCCTGCTTGGTGATGATTTCAGACTTTACAAGCTCCATACTCAATTTGTTAAATAGGTCAATTGGTATATATTCAATAATAGTTTTTAACGATAAAGGTATTTTAGCCTGTGAAAGCATAATCACTAATTTTTGTAAATATCTTTCTGTGTTTAACTTGTAGTGTTCTTCGCTCCATTCGGTCATATTAATTAGCATATCTTTGCACATAGTAGGACTTGAATTTTTAAAAGGATTGTATTTGTCGGAATGCAAAGGGTCTGAAAGATTAATAACATATACTTTCTGATTAACTGCAAACTGTCTTGTAATTTCAAGTAATGAGCCTGTGCCTAAATCACCCTTGCCGTCAATAATCAAGGCAGGGTATTTTTTATCTGTACTGTGCTTTATGAAATTAGAAAGTGCAACAGTCTTTCCGCTTCCTGTTGTACCGCATACAAAACAGTGCTTGCAGTTGTCTGCAATATATATTTCTCGCCTGTGGTTTAAGCCTATCAATGTGCTGTTGTCTTTGTCAGCGGTGGGGTATCTTTGCTTTTTGTGCAATCGTTTCAACTCTTTCCAGAAATTAAAATGCTGTCTTAATATATACATCTTCTTGGTTTCAATCAGAATAATAAAAGCAGAAATCAGTATTACAGTAATCAGTATCAGATTGCCGTGCTGTTCTGCTCCGTTTCCATAGGAAAGTAATAAAATTATTCATATGCTTTCACCTCGTCCAAAGGTGTGATTAAAATGTCGGGGTATATGGCTTGATGTTCATAAATACATTTTGCAATATTGCATTTTTGGTCAGGCACAATCCATAATTGACAGTCATAATTTTCAAAGTTTGATTTGATGTTCCTTTCAAGTCTGTTTTTCGATTTCATAGTCAGCTCAACCTCAACACAGGTTGTTTTATCATTTTTTGTATATACAAAATCAGGTCTGTGCTTTCTGTTTGAAAATCCGTCAAGCCTGTGCAACTCTTTTTCTGTCGTAATGTCTGAAAAGGGTATATCATATTTTTTGCTTATGTATATTGCCGTGTCCGTTACATAGCTGTCGTGTATAATCTGTTCTAATCGTATCTGTGCATTTGTCTTTGGTGCGTGTATCAGTGTCTTACTTGTGTTTGTCAGACTGTATATGCTCGGAAATCCGTATAGATATTTTTGTCTTGTAAGATACCCTGCTTGTATCAGTTTTTTCAATCGTCTGTCGCAGGCTCTTTGTCCTGTAAAGCCTGTTATCTCTGCTATCTGTCTGCCTGTTATTACTCGCCAGCGGTCTGTCTCTCGCAGTATCTCGTAATCTCTTTCTACAAATCGAAATCCCTCTTTACTCACATACTCACTACTTTACTTATTTATTTCAATCACACTTTCTTTATTTTATTTATCTCAATTCTTGTCTTTTGTTTTTATGTATTTTATTGTTCTGTTTATTTATTAACTTATTTAATTATTTATCTTGCTTGTTTTATATATATTTATATATACACGATGACAGGGCGTGGTCTCGGGTGCAAACAGCCGAGACCACGCCCTGTCAACTGTCTGAAACAAGCAAGATTACTGCATATTATTATTCCTTTAATCTATATGCAGAGTCTTTCTTAATCAGAACACTTTTTGAACATCTTTTTTAATACATAAATACAAAAAAGACAGACTTTTTCAGCCTGTCCGAAATTCATATATTGATTTTTGATTGAATATACATTAAAAAAGTGTGATTTACTTTTCGTGAAGTTTACTACTTTACGAATAAAAACAATCTGCAAATTATGCTTAAATTATACAAATATATCAATATTTTGTCAACGAAAAAATGCTTTTTATGTAGTTTAGTAAAATACACTTATTAAAGCAATTCAAAATAATGGCTAAAGGTACAGTATCAATTACATAATTGTGGTCATTTTTTTGGTCAGATTGAAAGGAGTGTATTTATGTCAAGACGTGGTGAAAATATTCGCAAGAGAAAAGACGGACGCTGGGAAGGTCGCATACCGATTTTTAATGAAGATAATAAAATTATAAAATATCAATCGGTATATGCTCATTCATATAAAGATGTTAAAGCGTTGATGAAACAAAAGCAACAGCAAGAACAAGGTCAGATTAAAAAGAAAGAATTACAAATCTTTACTATGCAAATGCTTTGTGAAAAATGGCTTGATGAAATACAGGTTTTTGTAAAGCAATCTACCTATGCAAGATATAAACAGCTTGTAGACAAACATATTTTACTTCAATTAGCTTCATTAGATATAAGTAAAATAACCGATGAAAAGGTATCAGTATTTATTAGAAATAAAATAATAAGTGGAAGATTGGATGGCAAAGGCGGATTATCACCAAAGACAATACAAGATATTTTTACAGTATTAAAACAAATATTAAGTTATGGTTATAAAAAGGGGTATGCTCCGCTTTTGGATTATGATTTTATAAAGCTCAAAGCAGAGCAAAATTCTTTTTCAGTATTTAGTGTAAATGAGCAGGCACAGCTTGTTTCATATCTTCGCTATAATCTTTCATTAGAAACACTTGGCATTTTACTTTGTCTTTATACAGGTATTCGTGTAGGTGAGCTGTGTGCTTTAAATTGGAATGATATAGATATGCAAAATTCTGTATTGCATATTAATAAAACATTGCAAAGAATACAAAATACTGATAAAAACATAAATACAAAAACAATAGTTATTATAGATAAACCAAAAAGCAACAAATCAATCAGAGATATACCTATTCCCGACTTCCTATGGCAGTTACTTTTTGTGTATAGTCAAAAATATTCAAAAGATGCATATTTTTTAACAGGAAAGATTAATCAATATACAGAGCCAAGAGTAATGCAATATAAGTTTAAGACTTATTTAAAAAATGCAGGACTTGCAGATAGAAATATTCACGCATTAAGACATACATTTGCAACAAGAGCGGTTGAGCAGAAAATGGACGTTAAAACCTTAAGCGAAATTTTAGGTCATTCATCAGTAAAATTCACTTTAGAAAAATATGTATATTCTTCATATGATTTAAAAATTGAGAGTATGGAAAAAATGGCAGCCTGCTTTTAAGTGGTCAAATAAAATGGTCAAAGCGGAGACAATCCCTTTATTTATGGGGATTATCTCCGCTTTTTCTTAAAGTAGTAAACTTCACGAAAATATTTTACCTATATTATTAGTCTGCTTATTATAAATTAAATTATGCACATTTATTTTATATCAAGATGTGCAAAAATCAAGGAGGAAAACATAAATGAAAAGAACATCAAAAAAAGTCATTTCTTTATTGCTTGCTCTTGTATGTATGTTATCCTGTCTTAGTACAGGTACCGCATTTGCAAGAGACGGAGCAATAACAGACCACCAAGCCATAGTGTTGGTGTTAGACACATCAGGTAGTATGTATGGAAAACCTATTACTAATCTGAAAAAAGCAGCACTTGAATTTTGCAATAAAATTATTGGTGCAGACCCTAATAATCAAATTGCAATTGTTACTTTTGCTGACTACAGTAATACAAATGATTTTTCCAGTAATCTAACTGAATTAGCTCGTACAATATCTAATATTTCAGCAGATGGCGGTACAGAAATGGCTGACGCTATTCAGTCCGCTGATAACCTGTTGAAAAAAGATACTTTAAAGAATGGATATATAAAAAGTATTGTTGTTATGGCAGACGGAGAACCGTTTGACCCTGACGAAACAGTACAATCTGCAACAGCTTTGTTTTCAAAATACAATATGTATTCAATAGGTTTTTTTGAATATGCAAATGAAGAAGCTAAAAATCTTTTGAAAAGTATTCAAAATTGCGGTTATTATGAAGCAAATGATGTTAATGCACTGATTGATGAATTTGTTAAAATCGCAACAGATATTTTAAATCCATTTACAGTTAAACTTTCTCACGAAAATATAGACAAAATTGAGAATGCACAAAATCCAGGCAGTTATACATATAAATATAAAGTAACTGCTGAAATTGTTAATAGTAATTCTAAACAGGCTAATAATGTAAAAGTTTCAATAGATTTGAGTCAGTCAATAGGAATAGTGCTTTCGTCAGGAAGCAAGCAGACAATTAATGTTGGCACATTAGGAGCAAACGAGACTAAAACATTAACTTGGAATATTGAAATGCCTATGGTAGTTTTAGGTGTTACAATGTATGATGTTTATTCTGTAACAGCTTCATCTGATAATACCGTTGATATTACAGCTTCTGATAAAATTATTATTGATTATGACGATGATTATAATAAAAAGAATAATGAATTAGATTTTAATAAAGACATTTGGAGTTTTTCTAATTATAGTGTCGATAAAGTGCCATTGACTGATGAGGATTATAATGCTTTTATGTATGGTCGGCCAAATACGGAAAAACAGGAATGGGACGACATAATAAATGCAAAGCAATCTGGTCAATGCTATGGAATGGCTGCAACAACAATACTTTCAAAAATGCATATAATCGGTATAACTGATTTGCAAGACAAAGTTAATTGTTTACATGATGTTAAAAAAAATGAAAAATCGAAGTCATTAATTGGAGTTTATTATTTAACGCAGTTGACTGAGCTAATTAGTAATAACAAGAAAGAATTTACTACCAAAACTGATGCAGAAAAATTAACAATTATTAAATCATTAGCCCAAAATGTTAATAATGGAGGAAATCCATTTATTTTATCATTTGCTGGTACAGATGATAATGGAAATGATTGGGGTCATGCAGTTGTTGCATATGCTTATGAAGCAGGAAATTTCACAAAAAACGGAAGAGAATATTCTAATAGAATATTAATATATGACAATAATTATTCCAAATGGGAGAAAAAGACTTGGGAAAATTCTTGTTTGTATTTTAATGAGGAAGATAGCTCGTGGTGTATTCCAAATTATGAAGATGCAACAAGTTTAACAAGAGCATTGTCAGATTTAAAAATAATGGATTCAACTGATATAGAAACAAATAGAGAAAATTCTACTGCTTTGTTGAGAGCTAATAATCAAACAAGATTTTTAATCAACTCTTCAAAAAATCAATATAGTATTAATGGTTTAAGAACAACTGATGTTACAGTCTTTTGTGATGATGGTGGAGTAAACAATTCTTCGACATTAAACATATTTTTACCTGATGTCAATGATACATATACAGTTAATAACATTGATAGTAAAAATGAATTAGATTTATCAATGAATTACGACAATTATTATATGGTCGCTAATTCTTCAAAATGTGATAATGCTGAATTTAATCCTAATGGTAGTGTTAGTCTTAATGGTAACACAGCAGATTTTAAGGTTGCATTAACAGGTAATGATGGTTACATTTCTTTGCCTTGGTATACAATAGCTGTAAATGGTGGAAACAACACAAGTAATCCGTCCTTAACTAAAAGTGATAATGGCTATATTTTTGAGGGAGATAATCTTGAAAATATAACTGTTACAGGAAGAAATGATGAAGAAACAAAAGAATTAACATTCACAACAACAGAAGATAAAGTATTAATCGGTGAAAATGATGAAGAATTAACTGTTTCAATAGATAAAGACAAAGACGGTGTCTATGAAACAGTAATTGCAGACAGCAAAAATTCTAAAAAATCTGCTGAATTAACAAACCTTGAAACCGAAAACTTTAAATTATCACCTGCTTTTGCTCCTGCTGTTCGGGATTATAATTCTTCTGTTAATTATTCTGTATCTAAGGTTGCGTTAATACCTACATTAGAAAACGGAGTAACAGCAACAATTTCTGTTAATAATTCAGCTCCTGTTGATTTTAATAGTAAGCAGTCTGTTGATTTGAATGTCGGAAAGAATACAATTAAAATTGTTGTATCTGCTGATAATTTGGAAAGCAGTACATATACAATAACTGTAAATCGTTCACAATCTTCTGCAATGAAAAGTCCAAACACAGGCAACAATATGAATGATTTAATTATACCTATTGCTACTGCTGTAATACTTTCAGGATTTGCAACAATTGCTTATATTGTAAATAAGAGAAAAAAGAAATTTTACGAATAAGATTATATGGAAAGAGGTATCGTGTGATACCTCTTTTCTGAAATGGAGTAATATTATGAATAAAACACTAAAGATAGTAATAATTTGTGTGATAGCAGTTTTAGTAACGAGTACAACAGTTTTTGCGGCGGTGCATTTTTCTAGTGCTCAAAAGGAAGAAGAAACAACAGAAAGTACTACACAAACAACACAAATTAATATAACAACATCAACAACAGAGCAAATAACAAACCCTGCTCTATTTGATAAATCTGTTT
>DBFOUY010000116.1:0-10928 GCA_048365975.1 Eubacterium sp. | reverse complement strand
CTTGCTGTCGGTGCCTGCGGTCCTACTACCTCAAGCAGAATGGATGTTTTTGCACCTGATTTTCTTGACAAAGGCGTTGTTGCAATGGTCGGCAAAGGTGAAAGAAGCACTGCTGTATGCGATGCAATTGTCAGAAATAAGGCAGTTTATCTTTGTGCAATCGGCGGTGCTGGTGCACTCGCTTCAAAATGCATAACCTCCTGTGAGGTTATCGCATACGATGATTTAGGCTGTGAATCTGTAAAAAAATTAACCTTCAGGGATTTTCCTCTGACGGTTGCAATAGACTGCAGCGGCGGTAATATTTTTGCAAGATAATCTAATCAACTATTTTTCTTATATCGCTGAGAACCTTTTTTTCAATTCTTGATACATAGCTTCGGCTTATATTTAACCTCTGTGCAACCTCACGTTGTGTCAGAGGTTTTTTATTGTTAAGTCCGTAACGTAGAATAATTATTTCCTTCTCTCTTTCATCCTCAAGATTTTCAATGATTTTTGATACCTTTTCCCACCTGATTTTTGTTTCAAGGTCATCTGCCAGATCACCGTTAGTGCTTATCGTATCTTCAATTGTCAGCGGATTACCGTCCTTGTCAACCTCAAGCGTATCACCAAGGTAAATATCATTCGCCTGCTTCTTCCCGCTTCTGAAATACATTAAAATTTCATTTTCAATGCAACGGCTGGCATAGGTTGCAAGGCGCACGTTTTTGTCTGCCTTAAATGAATCAATAGCTTTAATCAGTCCTATTGTGCCTATACTGATTAAGTCATCGGTATCATTCGTTTTTGAGTAGTATTTTTTTACTATATGGCTTACAAGTCTAAGATTTTTTTCAATAAGTATTGCTCTTGCGTTTTTATCTCCTGCCTCCATTTTTCTCAGCATTTCCGCCTCTTCCTTGGGACTGAGCGGCTTAGGGAAGCTGGAGGTGTTTTGAATATGCAATATGAAATAAATTAGATGTGCCGATATGGCAGAGAGTATTGCAGTAAACATTTTCATCACCCAAGAAATAGTATTCTTTTTAATAATTTCATATGCCTTGTAATTGTTATTTTTTATCAAGAACAAAAGTTCGAGATTTTTTGCTAAAGCTATTGAAAAATAAATTAATTTATCATATAATATAATGAATGTAAAAATTTATTAAAAAATAGTCAGGGAGCGATTATGGACAAGTTCAAGTTAGTGTCAAAATTCAAGCCAACAGGTGATCAGCCTGAAGCAATTAATGCGTTGGTAAATGGTGTGCTTCGAGGTGATAAAGAACAGACTCTTATGGGTGTTACAGGCTCAGGCAAAACCTTTACAATGGCTAATATTATTGAACGTGTAAATCGTCCTACTCTTGTGCTTGCACACAATAAAACTCTTGCTGCACAGCTTTGCAGTGAGTTCAGAGAGTTTTTTCCTGAAAATGCCGTTGAGTATTTTGTGTCCTACTATGACTATTATCAGCCTGAGGCTTATGTCCCTACAACTGATACCTATATTGAAAAGGACAGCTCCATTAATGACGAGATTGATAAGCTGCGTCATTCTGCAACTGCTGCGCTGTTTGAGCGACGTGATGTAATTATTGTAGCATCAGTATCCTGCATTTACTCAATCGGTGACCCCATTGATTATCAGAGTATGGTTATTTCTCTCAGAACAGGCAAGGAAATAGGAAGAGATGAGCTGATTGAAAGGCTTGTTTCAATTCAGTATGAGAGAAACGATATTAACTTTGTGCGCAATAAGTTCAGAGTTCGTGGTGATACTCTTGAAATTTTCCCTGCAGGCTCCTCAGGTAATGCTATACGTGTTGAGTTTTTTGGTGATGATATTGATCGTATATGTGAGATAAATCCTCTGACAGGTAAGGTTGAGGGTATTTTATCACACGTTTGCATATATCCTGCATCTCACTATGTTGTGGGTCAGGAGAAGATGAATATTGCTATTGAAAAAATTTATAATGAAATGGTAGAGCGTGTTGCGTATTTTGAAGAAAAAGGCAAGCTGCTTGAGGCACAGCGTATTAAGGAACGCACAATGAATGATATTGAAATGCTAAGGGAAACAGGCTTTTGTAAGGGGATTGAAAACTATTCTGCTGTTATGAGCGGAAGAAAGCCCGGTGCTGCTCCGTTCACTCTTATTGACTATATGCCTGATGATTTTCTGCTGTTCTGTGATGAAAGTCACGTTATGCTTCCGCAGGTGAGGGGAATGTATGCAGGTGACAGAGCAAGAAAGGAAAGTCTTGTCGAATACGGCTTCAGACTGCCGTCAGCACTGGATAACAGACCGATGCAGTTTGATGAATTTTATAAAAAAATCAATCAGGTTATATTTACATCTGCAACACCGAATGTTTTTGAGAAAGAGCACAGTACTCAGATTGTTGAGCAGGTTATCAGACCAACAGGACTTCTTGACCCTGTCATTACTGTTAAACCGACTGAGGATCAGATGGATGATCTTCTCAGTGAAATAAATATGAGAGCAGAGCGTAAGGATCGTGTGCTTGTTACAACCCTGACAAAGGCAATGGCAGAGGATCTGACTAAATATCTTGAGGGCTTTGATGTTAAGGTGCGTTATATGCACCATGATATTGATACTATTGAGAGAATGGAGATTATCCGTGATTTAAGACTCGGCGAGTTTGATGTTCTTGTTGGCATAAACCTTTTGCGAGAGGGTCTTGATATACCTGAGGTTTCTCTTGTAGCAATTCTTGATGCTGACAAAGAGGGCTTTCTGCGCAGTGAAACATCACTTGTTCAGACTATCGGTCGTGCCGCAAGAAATGAAAATGGTGAGGTTATTATGTATGCTGACAGTGTTACTCCGTCAATGGAGCGTGCTATAACCGAAACAGTGCGTCGTCGTGACATTCAGCAAAAATATAATGAAGCACACGGCATAACACCAAAAACCATTAAAAAGGATGTTCGCCAGATTATTGAAATCACCTCAAAGGAAAAGCTTTCAGGCAAGAAGAAGCACCTTACAAAGAAGGAAAAGCAATTGATGATTCAGCAGCTTACACGTGAAATGAAAGAGGCTGCACGTATGCTTGAATTTGAGCACGCTGCATACCTCCGTGACCAGATTGCGGAATTAGAAAAATAGATTACAGATTATTAGGAATACTAAAAATGATAAGATTATTTAATGATAAAATGTTTTGGAAAACAGCGGTTAAGCTGACAGTGCCTGTTGCACTGCAGAATTTGCTGACAAGCTCTTTTACTCTGGCAGATACACTTCTTGTCAGCTCCCTTGGAACTGTTGCACTTTCTGCAGTGGGAATGATAGGTCAGTGGGCTTGGCTTATGAATATGATTTTAGTGGGCTTCTGCTCCGCTACATCAGTATTCATTTCACAGTACTGGGGTATTCAGGACTTAAAAAAAATCCGACATATCGGCGGTATTTCCATAGCATTTTCACTTGGCGTGTCAGTTTTGTTTACGGTCGTAAGTATTGCGATACCTCAGTATGTAATAAGAATATTCAATTCTGACCCCGAGGTTGTTTCTGCGGGTGCACAGTATTTAAAGGTTGTTGCATTTTCATATATCCCAATTGCACTGACAAATATTTTGGCATCTGTCCTCAGAGCAGTTGAGGATGTTAAGCTGCCGATGTACGCATCAGCATTTACTACTGTTCTGAATATTTTTCTTGACTATGCTATGATTTTCGGCAAGTTCGGATTTTCGCAGATGGGTGTTAGAGGTGCAGCATTAGCAACAGTAATATCTGCCTGGCTTGGCGTAGTGCTGATTGTGGTTATATCACTGTGTCAGAAAAACCTTATTGCAACAAATTCAAGTGAATTTTTTAAGTTTAATATAAGCGAAATTAAAGAATATTTAAAAAAAGCAATACCAATTGTTGTTAATGAAAGTATGTGGGGTCTTGGTACCTTTACTTATAATATTATCTATGGAAATATGGGCTATGAATATTTTTCTGCCCTCACTATTGTCAGAAGCTTTGAAAATATCTGCTTTGTTCTCTTTATCGGAATATGCAGTGCCTCATCTGTTATGATAGGCAAGTCAATCGGTATGGGTGAAATCAAAAGGGGTGTTGAGGACTCAAAGAGATTTTCAATAATTGTTCCTGCAACAGCCGCAGTGGTGTCTGTTCTTATTGTTGTGTTCAGGCATCAGCTTGTAAGTATATTCAATATGGGCAGTAACATAAGTGAGCTTGCAATAGATACGGCAGGAACAATGATGCTGATCTATGCAGCAGCGTTTCCGTTCAGAATGTTCCCATATCTTCAGATTGTTTCAATATTCCGCTCAGGCGGTGACACATTAACAGGTGCAAAGTTTGAGCTTATTTGCCTGTGGCTGTTGTCAGTGCCTGCAACACTTATAGCAGTTTATGTATTTAAAGTGCCGTTTTTGGCAGCGTATGCAATAATGTATATATTTGAGGATATTCCCAAGGTAATATGCTGCCTGAAATTTTATTTTTCAAAAAAATGGATAAAGCCGGTAACAGAGGAGGGCAAACGGGCTCTCGAAAAATTACAGATGTCAGAGGTTAAGGATGAATAAGAATATAGTTGTTAAGGGTGCAAGAGAGCACAATCTGAAAAATATAGATATTACAATTCCAAGGGACAAGCTTATTGTATTTACAGGCTTGTCAGGGTCAGGAAAATCAAGTCTTGCTTTTGATACGATTTATGCAGAGGGTCAAAGACGATACGTTGAATCCCTTTCATCATATGCAAGGCAGTTTCTCGGTCAGATGGAAAAGCCTGATGTTGATTATATTGATGGTCTTTCTCCTGCAATTTCAATCGACCAGAAAACCACATCAAGGAATCCACGCTCTACTGTGGGCACGGTTACTGAAATTTATGATTATTTAAGACTGCTTTATGCAAGAATAGGTATTCCGCATTGTACAAAGTGCGGAAGAGAAATAACACAGCAGACTGTTGACCAGATAGTTGATGCAGTGCTGAAGCTTCCTGAAAAAACAAAAATCCAGATTATGGCACCTATTGTGCGTGGTAGAAAAGGCGAATATGTCAAGGAGCTTGACAATATCCGAAAAAGCGGTTATGTCCGTGTTCGTGTCGACGATTTGGTTTATGACCTGAGCGAAGATATTAAAATGGAAAAAAACAAGAAGCATAATATTGAGGTTATTGTTGACAGGCTTGTTATTAATGACAGTGTTAAAACACGCCTTGCTGACTCTATTGAAACGGCAACAAGGCTTTCTGATGGTGTTGTTCTTGTGGATATTGTGGGTGAAAGGGAAGAGCTGTTTTCACTTAACTATGCCTGCCCTGAGCATGGTGCCGTTATTGAGGAGATGAGTCCGAGAATGTTTTCATTCAACAATCCCTTCGGAGCTTGTAAAAAGTGCGGAGGTCTTGGAGCATATAAGGAAATTGATGTTGATTTAATTATTCCAAATAAAAAGCTGTCAATCAATCAGGGTGCAATCAAAGCATCAGGCTGGAATATTAACGATGGCTCAATTGCAAAAATGTATTATGAGGGTCTTTCTAAGGAATATGGCTTTTCTCTTGATGTGCCTGTTGAAATGATTAGTAAAGATGGACTTAATGCCATTTTATACGGAACAGACGGCAAAAAAATTTCAATGAAGCGTGTAACCTCCTATGGTACAGGCAGCTATAAGACTGATTTTGAAGGTATAGTTTCAAATCTTAACAGACGATATAATGAAACAACCAGTGAATGGTCAAGAAATGATATTGAATCTGTTATGACAACCTGTGTATGCCCTGACTGCAAAGGCTCAAGACTTTTGCCTGAGGTGCTGAGCGTTACTGTCGGAGGATTGAATATATATGAATTTTGTTCAATGCCGATCGGCGAGGAACTTGAATTTATAGAAAATCTTGAGCTTTCTGAAAGAGAACAGATTATAGGAAATCTTGTAGTCAATGAAATTAAGGAAAGACTCAGCTTTTTGAATTCTGTCGGTCTTGAATATCTGTCACTTGCACGTGAGGCAGCTACGCTTTCAGGCGGTGAAGCTCAGCGTATAAGATTAGCTACACAAATCGGCTCATCACTTATGGGTGTGCTGTATATTCTTGATGAGCCGTCAATCGGTCTTCATCAAAGGGATAATGATAAGTTGCTCGACACTCTCAAGCATCTTCGTGATCTTGGCAATACACTGATTGTTGTTGAGCATGATGAGGATACTATGCGAAGTGCAGATTATATTGTTGATATAGGACCGGGTGCAGGTGTTCACGGCGGCGAGCTGATTGCAGCAGGTACAGTAGATGATATTATCAACTGCGAAAAGTCAATAACAGGTCAGTATCTGAGCGGTAAAAGGCAGATACCTGTTCCGTCAAAGCGAAGAGCGGGCAGCGGCAAAAAGCTGACCGTATATGGTGCCTGTGCGAATAATCTGAAAAAGATTGATGTTGAAATACCACTTGGCAAATTTGTTGCTGTTACAGGTGTTTCAGGCTCAGGTAAATCAAGCCTTGTTAATGAAATACTGAATACGCATTTAACTAATATATTAAATGGTGCGAAAACAAAGGCGAGAAATTTTGAAAAAATAACAGGTGCCGATAATCTTGATAAGGTTATTAATATCGACCAGTCACCGATAGGCAGAACACCTCGTTCAAACCCTGCAACATATACAGGTGTGTTCAATGATATTCGTGAGCTTTATGCTCAGACACCTGATGCAAAGCAGCGTGGCTATAAGGCAAATCGTTTTTCATTCAATGTAAAGGGCGGACGATGTGAGGCTTGTCAGGGTGACGGTATTGTTAAGATTGAAATGCATTTTCTTGCTGATGTTTATGTTGCCTGTGATGTCTGTGGCGGTAAGCGCTATAACCGTGAAACGCTTGAGGTTAAGTTCAAGGGCAAAACAATATTCGATGTGCTTGAAATGACAGTGGATGAGGGTTGTGAATTTTTTGCTCAGCAGCCTAAAATTTATAATAAACTCAAAACATTGTCTGATGTCGGTCTTGGTTATATAAAAATCGGACAGAGTGCAACAACTCTTTCAGGAGGTGAGGCACAGCGTGTAAAGCTTGCAACAGAGCTTTCAAAAAGAAGCACAGGCAAAACTATTTATATTCTTGACGAGCCTACAACCGGGCTTCATACAGCAGATGTTCACCGACTTGTCAATGTTCTTAATATGCTGGTTGATTCAGGCAACACTGTGCTCGTGATTGAACACAATCTTGATATAATAAAATCAGCAGATTATATTATTGACCTTGGTCCTGAGGGCGGTAAAAACGGCGGTAAAATTGTTACGTCAGGAACTCCGGAGCAGGTTGCAAAATGCAAAAAATCCTATACCGGTCAATATTTAAAGAAATATTTAAAATAATATAAATAAATTACTTTCTGAAATGCGACAAGTATTGACAATTGCATCAAAGTGATATAAAATACTTTTATTACCTTTTGTGGCAAATTATGCTCACTATATCTTGAGGGGAATGTATGAAAGCTATTAAAGCATATAAAAAGCATAAAAGAAGATTAGAAAGCTCTGTTTATTACAAGGCTAAATTCTTGTATACTCAGTACAGAGAATCTTTAAATATAGTTAACAATGAAATAGTGTTCCAGTCATATGACGGTACAAGCATTTCTGGTAACCCTTATTATATGTTAAGGGAAGTTTGCAGTGATCCTTATTATGCTGATTATAAAAAGTATGTTGTAACTACCTGGCGTAATTATAATAATATGGTGGAATATATTGAAAGCTTTAATGATGAAAGCATTATTGTTATTAAAATCCACTCTGATGAATACTGTCAGGTTATGGCAAGGGCTAAGTATCTTATTACAAATTCAACCTTTGCACCATATATTATAAAACGTGAGGGTCAGTGCTATCTTAATACATGGCATGGTACTCCGCTCAAATGCCTCGGCAGGCAAATCAAGGATGCACCTAACGAAATCGGAAATACTCAGCGTAATTTCCTTATGGCTGATTATCTGCTTTATCCGAATGAATTTACTTTTGAGCATATGCGTGTTGATTATATGCTTGAAAAGTATTATACAGGCAAGTATGTTATAGGCGGTTATCCCAGAAATACAGCTTTTTTCAACGATGAGCTTGCAGCACAGATCAGAGAAGAATTTGAACTTGCTGATAAAAAAGTTGTAGTTTATATGCCTACGTGGCGTGGAAATCTTAATAATAAAAATCTTGATTATCAGTCTGCATATACACTTTATACGCTATATGAGATTGACAAGCTTCTTGACGATGATACTGTACTCTTTGTCAAGCTTCATTCTCTTAATAATAAGCAGATTAATTATGCAGAATTTCAGCATATAGAGGAGTTTCCCTCAGGCTATGAAACCTATGAGTTTTTAAATGCAGCGGACTGCCTTGTTACAGATTATTCAAGCGTTTTCTTTGACTATGCCAATACAGGAAAAAAGATAGTTCTTTATGGCTATGATAAGGAAAGATACCTCAGTGATAAGGGTATGTATATGGATTTCGACAGCCTTCCGTTTGCCTTTGCACAGAATGTTACAGAGCTGTTTAATGAAATAAAAAGTACAGGATGCTATAATGATTACAGTAAATTCAACGATGAATTTACAAAATATGATTCTGCATCAGCTTCAAAGGAGCTTTGTGATTTATTTTTTAAGGGCCAAAAGTCTGATAAAACCCGGATTATTGACGGTAAAGAATATCACAACAATAAACCTAATGTGCTGATATTCGGCGGTACTCTTGCCAAAAACGGAATTACTACTGCACTGAAGGGTTTTATTAAAAATATTGATAAAGAAAAATATAATGTTATTCTGACTTTCTATAAAGGTAAGGTTGAGAATAATAAAAATGTTATAAATGATTTTACTGGCATTGATTATATTCCGATTCAGGGTGAAATCAATTATACTTTCAAAGAAGCAAACCTGAACTTTCTCTTTAATGAAAACGGTGTAAATACTCCTTTTGTAAGACGCACAATTGAAAAAATCTATCAGAGAGAAAAGAAAAGGGTTTTTCCGAATATTGATTTTGCATATGCTGTTCATTTTTCAGGCTATGAAAGAGCAATAATTAATCTTATGGGTCATATGGATTCAAAGAGAATTATATTTGTTCATAATGATATGAAAAAGGAAGCAAAAACAAAGGGTAATGTTAATGTTAAATCCTACAGCATAGCACTCAGAAAGTATGATAAGATTGCCTGTGTCAGAAAAAGCTCAAGAGATGAGGTTCTCAGTTTCGTCAGGGGTGTTGATAAAGATAAGGTGGTTATTGTGCACAACTTTATTGACGCACGCAAGATAAAAAGACTTTCAGCCAAGACGGTTGAGTTTAACGATGAAACTGTTTCAAGCGTTACAGTTGAAGAGCTTAATACAATTCTTGACAGTGATAATGAAAAGATTATCAATATCGGAAGATTTTCATATGAGAAAGGGCTTGACCGTTTAATTCTTGCTTTCAACGATTACCGCAGAAACTGTAACAAAAATTCCTATCTGATTCTGATAGGCGGATACGGTGTTGAATATAAGAATATTCTTAATCTTATTGAGGAAAACGAATTGAAAAATATTGTCGTAATAAAATCGATTCGCAATCCTTTCCCGATACTCAGAAAGTGTGATTTGTTTATGCTTTCTTCAAGATATGAGGGTCTGCCTATGACCGTTATGGAGTCGCTGGCGCTTGATGTTCCGGTAATCAGTACCGATATACCGGGTCCGTCTGAATTTTTAAATCAGGGCTACGGAAATGTTGTTGCAGATTCACGGCAGGGCATTTATGAAGGGTTGACTGCCTTTAATAAGGGTAATCTTAAACCGACTAAGAAATTTGATATTGATGAATTTAATGCCGATGCAAAGGCAGAGCTTGATTCACTTTTTAAATAATTTTATATGTAAAAGCGACAGTCTGGGCTGCCGCTTTTATTTATTTGTTTTTATTTTGTATAATATGGCAGATTTAATAAAAAATATTATAAGCTCACTTGTTTTTTTGTTGAGATTTTGATATTATAATTTTTAGATAATAATATGACAGGAGAGGATGTAATGGGCAGCTCAGTTCGCACATATACAAAAAAAGAATTAGGCGGTTACCTTGCAGGTATGTTTGGTCAGAACCTCATTTATAATATAATAGCAACGGGTCTGTATTTTTATTTTCAAAATGTTATCTGTCTTCCTGCTATGGCACTTGGCTGGATAATGACTATTGCAAGAATATGGGATGCAGTCAATGATCCTATGATGGGCACAATTGTTGATAAAACAAGAACCAAATGGGGTAAATGCCGTCCGTATCTGATAATTTTTCCGGGTATCATCGGTCTTATAACAATTTTAACATTCATTAACGGTAACTATGCGACTGCTTCAACCGATGCACAGCGTGCATTGATTGTTGCATGGGCAGGTATTTCTTATATTGCCTGGGGCATGGTGTTTACTGTATGTGATATACCTTTGTGGGGAATTACTTCCCTTATGACAGAGGATGAAAGTGACAGAAGTAAAATCCTCGGTCTTGCACGTATGGTTGCAGGTGTAGGCGGTATCGGTGTTCTTGTTGTTCAGATTGCACAGGTTGTTGGTGACATTCTTATGAAAAAGGGAATGGATTCAGCTAAAGCAACACAGACAGGCTTTATAATAACTGTTGTTGTTATGACTGTTATAGCATCAATATTCTTTGAATTTGCTGGTATCTTCACAAGAGAAAAGGTTGAATCATCAGAAAAAAGATACGGCATAAAGGACAATTTTAAGATTATGTTCAGAAATAAGCCTTTCAGACAGATTCTTATTTCAGGCATTTTAAGAAGCCCTATTCAGCTTCTTATGATTGTTGCAATGACACTTGTAACATATTATTATGCGAA
>DBFOUY010000115.1:0-8686 GCA_048365975.1 Eubacterium sp. | reverse complement strand
CTGACACAAAAAGTGATGTGCGCACACCTATTCCGTTTGAAATATCATTTTTTTTGATTTCACCGTAATTCATATTCCACCTCTATATGGCAATAGGCTGCCTGCTTCAGACAGCCTATAAATTATTTATAAGTGCAAAACTCTTTCCTTGATTTCCTGAGTTCTGCCCTGATTCCAGAACTGTGTGCCGATATAACCGCAGGTTCTGCGTGCAACATTCATCTTATCCTGATCCTCATTGCCGCACTTAGGGCATCTCCAAACAAGCTTGCCATCACCATTTTCAACAATCTTAATCTCGCCGTCATAGCCGCAGCACTGGCAATAATCGCTCTTGGTATTCAGCTCGGCATACATAATATTGTCATAAATGAATTTCATAACATTAAGCACAGCAGGGATATTATCCTGCATATTAGGAACCTCAACATATGAAATTGCACCACCGGGTGAAAGTGCCTGAAATTCGCTCTCAAACTTAAGCTTTGTAAAGGCATCAATCTCCTCAGCTACGTGGACGTGGTATGAATTTGTGATGTAATTTCTGTCAGTTACACCAGGGATAATACCAAATCTCTTCTGAAGCTGCTTTGCGAATTTATAAGTGGTTGACTCAAGAGGAGTACCATAAATACTATAGTCAATATTTTCCTCTTTCTTCCACTTATTGCAGGCATCATTCATATACTGCATAACAGAAAGTGCAAATGGCTTTCCGCCGTCAGCGTCAGTATGTGATTTGCCTGTCATATATTTTGTGCACTCATAAAGACCTGCATAACCGAGAGAAATTGTTGAATAGCCGTCAAACAGCAGTCTGTCAATAGTTTCACCCTTATTAAGTCTTGCAAGTGCGCCGTGCTGCCAAAGAATAGGAGCAGCATCGCTCATTGTGCCCATAAGTCTGTTATGACGGCACTGAAGTGCTCTGTGACAAAGGTCAAGACGTTCATCAAAAATCTTCCAGAACTTTGTCATATCACCGCCTGAAGAACAGGCAATATCAACAAGGTTAAGGGTTACAACACCCTGATTGAAACGACCGTAATATTTCTTTTTACCCTCAACATAATTCTTGGCATTAGCAATATTGCCTACACCATTTTCTGTAAATCTGTCAGGTGTAAGGAATGAACGGCATCCCATACAGGTGTAAACATCACCCTTTAAATCCATCATAACCTTTTCGCTGATATAATCAGGCACCATACGCTTGGCAGTACATCTTGCTGCAAGCTCGGTAAGATAGTAAAATGGTGAATTTTCTTTAATATTATCCTCCTCAAGCACATAGATAAGCTTAGGGAATGCAGGAGTAATCCACTCACCGCTTTCATTCTTAACGCCCTGTATTCTCTGCTTGAGAGTTTCCTCAATAATCAGTGCAAGGTCCTTTTTCTCCTGCTCGTTGTTTGCCTCATTAAGATACATAAAAACAGTAACAAAAGGAGCCTGTCCGTTAGTTGTGAGCAAGGTGACAACCTGATACTGAATTGTCTGAACACCACGTGCAACCTCTTCACGAACTCTTTTTTCAGTAAGTCCGTCAATCTGCTCGTCATTCATTTCAACGCCAAATTCAGCAGCCTCGGCAATAACCTCTTTCTTGATTTTTTCACGGCTGACCTGAACAAACGGAGCAAGGTGTGACAGTGAAATAGACTGACCGCCGTACTGACTTGAAGCAACCTGTGCAATAATCTGAGTTGCAATATTGCAGGCTGTTGAGAAAGAATGCGGCTTTTCAATCATAGTTTCGCTGATAACTGTTCCGTTCTGGAGCATATCCTCAAGATTGACAAGGTCACAGTTATGCATATGCTGTGCAAAATAGTCAGCATCGTGAAAGTGAATTATACCCTGCTCGTGAGCATCAACAATATCCTGGGGCAAAAGAATTCTTTTTGTAATATCCTTTGAAACCTCGCCTGCCATATAGTCACGCTGAACAGAATTGACAGTAGGGTTTTTGTTTGAATTTTCCTGCTTAACCTCTTCATTATTGCACTCAATCAGTGATAAAATCTGATTGTCGGTAGTATTCGCCTTTCTGATAAGTGAACGATTATAGCGGTATTTTACATAAAGCCTTGCTACCTCAAAGGCACCCTGTGCCATAATCTGATTTTCTACTATATCCTGAATTTCTTCAACCGAAAAAGCTCTGTTTGCCTTAAGTGTTTTAAATTCAACATATTCGGCAATCTCGTTAATCTGGCTTTGTGAAAGCTCTTCCTTCTTGCAGGCAGCGTTTGCCTTGGACACGGCTACTATAATTTTATTTATATCAAAATCTGCTTCAGAGCCGTTTCTCTTTATAATTTTCATTGTCCTTTTACCCCATTAAAATTTTGTTACAAAATAGTTACATTCAAATAAGTGACTGGATTTATAATATCAAATAAATAGTGTTATGTCAATAGCAAACAGCAAAATAAATACAACATCTTGTGTCTATTATTTTAAATAAACGTTGTAATACGTATATGTAGATAAATAGACCTTTAACGTAAAACCGTGGAATTGCCTGTATTATCAAGGGATTTTCAGGTTACAAAATTAAAAAAAGCACTATTTTAAGGCAAAAAATAAGAGCAGAAATAAATCTGCCCTTATACAAATTATTTTTCTTCAGGGAGCTGGTCAACACCATTGATTGCGTCCTTTAATCCAAGGTCACTCTTAATCATTGTTGTTGAAACACCGGGTGTTCTGTCAAGGAAAACAAGCTCACAATGCTCCTTTAAATAATCAAATTTATCACTGCCTGCCCAGTCACCGCCCATTACAACAGTGTCAATATGGTATTCCTTAACATCATCGAGCTTCTGCTCCCAGCAGTTTTCAGGAATAACAAGGTCAACATAGCGGATTGCTTCAAGCATTTTTTTTCTTGTTTCATAAGAATGATAAGCTTTTTTGCCCTTACCTGCATTGAACTCATCTGTTGAAAGAGCAACAACAAGATAATCACCCATTGCCTTCGCTCTCTGCAAAAGTCTTATATGACCATAATGAAGCAAATCAAAAGTGCCGTATGTTAAAATTCTTTTCATAGCTTTTCTCCAAAATATAATTATTTATGGTTTAATTAAATCATAATATACATTATATGTCAAGTATGTCCTTTATAACCTCGCCTGCAATAATAAGACCCACTGCTGACGGAACAAAGGCATTGCTTGCAGGGACTGAACGTCTGCCCTGCTGAACCTCACCGCATTCTTCAACAGGCTTTAACGGCTCCTCCTTTGAATAGACAACCTTCAGCTTCTTTATTCCTCGTTTTTTCAGCTCTCTGCGCATAACCTTTGCCAGCGGACACACTGAGGTTTTATAAATATCGCTTACCTCAAAACGAGTGGGGTCAAGCTTATTGCCTGCACCCATTGAGCTGATAATAGGAGTGCATGACTTTTCACACTGCACTGCAAGCTCAATTTTTCCTGCTACTGTATCAATAGCATCAATCACATAATCATAGCTGCCAAAATCAAAGTCATCTGCTGTTTCCTGTGTAAAAAAGGTTTTATGGCAGTTCACAATACAGTCAGGGTTAATATCTGAAATTCTTTCCTTTGCTGCATCCACCTTCGGCATACCCACAGTTCTATGAGTTGCAATAATCTGCCTGTTGATATTTGAAATACTCACGTCATCATTATCAATCAAATCAATTGTGCCGACGCCTGTTCTTGCAAGTGCTTCAACAGCGTATCCTCCGACACCGCCCACACCGAACACGGCAACACGTGAATTATTAAGCTTTTCAATACCCTCGCTTCCGAACATCATACGGCTTCGTGAAAACTGATTTTCCATATTATATATAATACTCATCTGTTCTTCTTGCTCTGTCACTGTCAATAATATCCTGAAGGGTTATGGAATCAAGATAGTCTGTAATTGTTTTATAAAGTCCCTTCCATATCGGAAGTGTGAGACAGTCATCACATTTTTCACAGGTGTTAGGCTCATATTCAAGGCACGCAACAGGTGCAAGACTGCCCTCTGTAATACGAAGAATATCACCTACTGTATATTTATCAGGTGCCTTTGCAAGCTTATATCCACCCTGAAAGCCCCTTGTAGTCATAAGAACTCCTGACTTATTGAGCATAGGAACAATCTGTTCCAAATATTTTTTTGATATCTCCTGTCTTTCGGCAATATCCTTAAGAGCTACGTAGCCGTCATTCTGATTTTCAGCCAAATCGAGCATAAGCCTTATGGCATATCTGCCCTTAGTCGATATTTTCAAAATCATCACCTCTGTAATGACCTATTATAACATAGGTTTTGTATGATTTCAATAAAATATCTTAAAGCAGTCTTCCTACAGACATATTGAATTTGAATTCTTCATTCTCAGTCTTAATAAAGGCAACACTGTCAACAATTTCTGCACTTATAATTTCAGGCTTATCACAGGTTATTGTGTCCACGAAAGCTTTCATCTGTTCATTTGAATAGGTTGAAACATCGTCGCTTACAAACAGCAGATTACCGAGCATACTGTTAACATTTGCAACTATTCTTCTCTGACTCATAGTCATTTTAATATTATTATCACGCAGCAGAAAAACATCAGGGTCATTGAGCCATGCTCTGCCGTCAAGATGACGGCGGTAAATTGTATTTGTCAGAGTATTCTGAGTAGAAACATCCTCACGTGAAAATGGCTTTTTATCCCAGCTTAGTCCCACATCGGCACCTATTCGGCAGAAATCAACCTTTCCGAAAGCAGGAGCAAGAGGCACACCGCAGCCCAGAACAATCTTATCACCGCACCATTCTCTTATCAAATCCATAGCGTCGCACATTATTTCGCCACGGCTTTTGTTATGAATGGGTCTTTGACAGCAGGCATAGAGGAAATCAAGCTTAACCATATCATAGCCCCATTCACCAAGCACTGTATCAAAAACATTTTTCAGGTGAGAACGCACATCTTCATTATAAATATCAAGGGCATAAAATCCGCCCCAGTTATGCGATGAATAATGATATCTGCCGTTTTTATCTGTAACAAGCCAGTTCTTGTGGTCTTTAAAAATATGTGATTTAGGTGTAACGGCAAATGGTGCAAGCCATAAGCCTGCAAGCATATCATTTTTATGAATACTGTCAGCAACAATCTTCATTCCGTCAGGGAATTTTTTTGAATCCGTTTCAAGCCAGTCACCTACTGTGCGCTCATAGCCGTCGTCAATCTGGAAAATATCTATTTTTGTATCAAGCTTTGAAATTGCCTTTAAATCACGCTTAACAATATCCTGTGTAACACTTGTATAGTAATTATACCATGTAGTATAACCGCACTTTCTGTCAACCCTTGGTGCAGGAATATTCATAAGACTGAAATATCTGTCAAAAACAGAATTATATTCACCGCTGATTATTGCTAAATCAAGTACCTTTTTTTCATTGTCAAAGCAGACACCTTCAAGGTCCTTTGAAACTGTCAGTGTGTTTACATTAGTATCAAAGGTTAAAACAGTATAGCCTGCCCTTTCACTCAGTGAGCCGAAAAGAGTCAGCTCATTCTGCTTTCTTACATAGGCATAGGAATATCCGTAGAACACGCCCTGCTTTTCAGGATAATCATGCCATAACAAATCCCCTGCTCCCCATATGCCGATAGGGTTGAATTTTGATTTTTTGATGCCTAAAAACCTCGGAGCAAATTCGTCCATTGACTCATTCGGCGAATATTCCCTGCTTACAGTCCAGCTCTGATATCCGTTTGTGAAAATTCTTTCATCTCTGTCAACCTTATAATCAGCCGTAAGCTCAAATTTTTTAAACTCTATTTTCCTTTTCGGCATTACTGAAACCGATAAACGGCTGTCGCTGTTATCAATACCAAGAATGAAATCATCGTTGCTGCAGGCGGTGGTTTTCTTCAGTTTTCCGTCTGCATAGTATTCAAAGCTGTATTTCCAGTTCATAAAGTATCCCCCTAATTCAAAGTAATACTATCATATTACTATATTTTTGATTTTATTTCAATAATATATTGTTCATATTATTATTGTATGAAAAAAGCAGGATTTTAAAAATCCCGCTTTTCAGTGTTATGTGTGTGTTTAGAAAATCTGATGTCAATTGTGATTTTGATTAATTCTTAATTTATCTCCTCCTTCAATGTTTCAACGATACTATCGTTTTTGATTTTATGAACCGAGTAAATCATAGTCATACCGACTATAACAAACACAGCAGCAATTACTGCCAGATACATAAGCCAGTTAATTTCAAAGGGTATCACATCATCGCCAAGTACTTTATTGATACCGAAGCTCACAAGAGCACTGACAGGCAGTCCGAAAACCAGAGCCTTTATGCCGTAAAAAGCACTTTCAAGCATAACCATTTTATTGAAACCGCCCGGTGTAATACCCACTGATTTGAACATTGCAAATTCCTTTTTTCTGAGCATAGTGCTGTTTGAAATGGTATTTACAATATTGAACAGAGTAATAAGTGTGATAAGTGCAATAAATCCGTATACAAATACCTGCATAATAAATACAATTGTATTCATCATCTGGAACTGCTCTATGAAATCAGAAACAAAACCCTGACCGAAATCATTTGCTTCTAAAATATCTTTTACTTCTTCGCTGCACTGCTCATGCTGCTTTGTTTCAATACCTAAAGAATATGTCCATTCACTTTCATCAAAGCCGTCATATATAACATCTCTTTGAACACTTACAGGAATATATCCTGATATTGCTGAAGGTAAATTCAGACTGCAAACATAATTGTCCTTATCATAATCCACAAAGCCTGCAATCTCAACCTCACAGTTTTTATCATCCAAATTATGAAAATAATCAAACTCTTTACCAAGGATTTTATCTGTGAATACCTTTGATGAATTTTCCTTATGATTAATATTGTTCATAAGCAGCATCTTAACATTGCCTTCATAGAACTGCTTATAATCAATACCATTGTTCTGACAAAGCTTATTAAAATCATCGTCATCAATGGCATTTACAGAAAACGATTTTCTGTCATTAAACAAGTTGCTGTATTTGCTGGTGAGGTATTCCTCTTTGCATATTACATCGCTTAATGCCTCTGAAACAAGTGAGTCGCCATTATTCTCTGACTTAATATAAGCAGAATAAGAGTTCACACTATAATAATCATCAACAGTATCAAGCTTTTCAAGCTCCTTTTTAAAATCATCAATATACTGCCTTTTAATAGTGACATTTACCTGATAAGGCATATCAACACTCATATCACCTGCCTGCATAAATATCTGGCAGAAATAATTACAGCTTAAAAACAGTATTACAGAAAGTGCGATTGATGCAGTGATAACTCTTGCCTTTCTACCGTTACGCTTTAAATTCTTGTTGGCAAGCTCACCCTCATAGCCGAAAATTACTCTGATAATCTTAGGTGATTTAATACTCTTTGCCTTAATCTTTACCTCCTGCCTCTGTCTTATAGCATCAATGGGGGTAACTGTGGATGCCTTTCTTGACGGAATAAAGGAGGAGATAAAGATTGTAAGCACGCTGAAAAGAATAATACCGATAATTGCCCAGACAGGCACAACAACGTCAAATGACGTATTAGTTTCATCAATACCATTAAGCATTCCTGTCGAAATGATTTTGCTGCCAACTGCCTTAAGTGTAATACCGATACCTGCTATACCTGATAAAAGACCAACAGGAATACCGATAGCACCAAGGATTATACCTTCATAATAAGCTGACATTTTCTTCTGTGCTCTGGTTGCACCTACGCTCGCCAGCATACCGAGATAGCGTACACGCTCATTAATTGACATTGCAAATGAATTGTAAATTAAAACAACAGATGCAATCATAATTATAACAAGAATAATAGCTACAATAGGCAAAAGACTGAACACTGAGCTGTTGGGGTCAATCGCCAGCTTTGATGCAAAATACTCACTGTTTTTTGACCATTCATCAATATTGTATTCCTTTGCAATATCCTTAACAACACCGGCAGATTTGTAGTTAACTGTTTTAAGATTTACAGTGGCGTTAACAGTTTCGCCCTCAGATAATTTAAGCTCTGAAGCATCAAAACCACGTATAATACCATAATTGATAGTGGCAGGGTTTGTTTTTGTAATAGCAGTGATTTTATATTTTTCTATATTTTCAACTGAAAACTGCTCTTCACCTGTAAAATAGCCGCCGGTGACAGTCATCATTTCGCCATCCTCAACAGTATAACGAACACCAGTAGGAATTGAAACGATATCACCGATTTTCCAGTCAAGCTTGTTTTTATCAATAAGCTCCTGATCAACAGCAATTTCTTTACTGTTTTTCGGCAGCTCACCCTCATAATCACCTGTAATCATCTGCTTAAGATTAGTCGGATCACCGCAGTAAATCTCGCCTGTTCCTGTTCTGACAGATGCTTTATTATCAAGCTGGAATGACGGGTCAAAACCCTGGTAATTAATACCTACATCACTAATTCTGTCATCATTTTTAAGCTTTTCAAGCTGCTGTGAGTCAACATCAAACCATGCATCCTTATAGCCTATCTGCATTTGTGAAATAGTGCCTTCAAGATTTAAAAATGATGCCATTGCCACAAACACCGCAGTAATCATTGCAACTGAAACAATAATACCAAGTGTTGTGATTACAGATCTTCCCTTGTTTTCTTTTAA
>DBFOUY010000114.1:0-6133 GCA_048365975.1 Eubacterium sp. | reverse complement strand
TAATAAGAAAAGCTTAATATAAATATTCATTTTGCCGCACTTGGCTCATCAAATGCCTTTAATTTTCAAGGGAATCTACCAAGTGAAAAGCAAAAGCTTATTGATTATATTGACAACATATTAACTAACTATACTGAAAATCAGTTAAAGCATTATAGAAAAAACTTAAAATCTTTGTAATAAGAAAAATAAAATTAAAACTTAAAAACATATCAAAATTTTAGAGTTTTTAATTGCTAAAATTTTTCAATTGTAAAATCGAATACACTTCATAAACTATACTTGCAAGTGTGAGAAATGATTGTTTTCAAACCATCATTATTCACATTTGCAATAAACAGAAAAAGAGGTGTATTCAAATGTCAAGCAACAAAAACGTAGTACCAGAGGCTAAGGAAGCTCTCAACAGATTTAAGATGGAAGCTGCCGCTGAGGTTGGTGTTAACCTTAAGAACGGTTACAATGGTGACCTTACTTCAAAGCAGGCTGGTTCAGTAGGCGGTCAGATGGTTAATGTAATGTGTCCTGTACGAACGGTAGAGTTTAAGCGATCTGATTGGAGCAGTCCTAAGCAAGAACAAACACTTACATATGAATTTTTATTAGCAGTATAACCGTCATAATAAAAGCGTTGGAGAAAATCACTCCAACGCTTTTTACTGTTTATCTAATTGTTTTTTAATTATAAATCTGACTCTGCTTAATATTTCTTCGTTATAATACTCACTTAAGTTTTTAAGTATTTTATCCACATCTTTCATAGTGAATTTAATCTCAAGCTGCTTTCCGTAAAGTTCCTGAGCAGCAGGCACTTGTGATTTGAAAGTTCCAAATGGTTTTGCTGATACACGCATAATATGTTTTTCGGTATCACCATCAAGCCAATATCCTTCCAAATCAGAAAGCAAAGACAATCCCTGATCAAAATACGGACATAAGGAAAACTCATTTGTATCAGGATCTCTGATGATTGCAATATTATTAGTATGCCTATCCTCATTCAGAAAGAAAGCATCAATTTCAAGCATTGCTGTTAAGTATTCGCCAAAGCCATCAATATTTGTTACCTCTTCCACAAAATCAACGGTATATTTTATTCTATCTTTTGCATTATCAAATTCCTGTAACTTTTTGCCTAAACCTATTTTTCTATAAAGTCTGTGCAATCTCTCAAGCGGAATAAGTTCAAATCCCTTTTTAAGAAAGTTTTTGCTGTAACAACCACTGCGGTTATAATATCCAAACTCAATTTTAACAGACTCATACTCAACAAAATTTGTTATATTTGTTTTTTCAAGAAGTTTTGAAATAACTACTTCTGCTAATCCTTCATAGCCCATATGGTCAGCTTTATACCAAATACCATCTACAAACCATTTAGGCTGATTACCCTTTGATGAGTGATTAGCACTTTCAATTATTTCATTTTCAGATAATTTAATTTGTCGCATATTTAAACCTCATCCATTGGCTGTCCTCATAAGTCTTTCCCTTTGTTTGCTCAACAATCTGTATAGGGTCATAGCTGCCAACGCCTATTGCTTTCAAAATAGCTTTTCTGTCCCCTCTTGACTTGGAGAAACATCTGTCGGCAAGAAATGCATTAAAATCATCCCATGTGGGATTTTCATTCATACCAAAAGCACGATGCAAAATATCATCCGTTTTATTAGTTATCTTTATTTTCTCATTCCAGAAATCAACAAAAATAGTGGTACACACTGAGGTTTTATACATAAAATCAATTCGCATACCGTATTTATCATAAAAGGGCTCTTTTAAATATTTTGAAACAGTTTGACGGGAAGTTCCAAAATATTCAGCAATCTTTTGTTGTGAAATATTCATTGCCTGCATTTGTTTCATTTTTTCTATTTGCTTTTCGGTAAATACTTTTTTCCGACCTGCATTACGATTATTCTTCTTATTAACCGTCTCGGCAATCTTTTTTAATTCTTCAACATCAGTCGTTCCGAATAAATCATTGCATAATTCTTTATAATTAACATCCATAGCCATCACCATTTTAGTATATGTAAATAATTTAATTAATTTACATTTATATATTACAGTATAATATCTGAAATGTCAACATCATTAATATTAAAGCAAACTCCTAATCAATAATTTAACAATATTATTGCTATTTTATCTTTATTATTCTATATTATATAATCAATACTTAATTCCAAATACTACATTTTTTCACAAGTTTTTGCAATTTATAATATAATGTGTCTTGTACGAACAGTACATTTTAATCGTGAAATCCACACTATTAACGGGCATAGCTTACCGATTACATATGAGTTCAGTATAGCTGTTTAACTATACAACAAAAGCGTTGAGGTTTTAAATCTCAACGCTTTTACTTTAATTTTGATTTATGCTGTACAAGACCTTATTTTTCATCTTTTGTGCATTTAATAAACCTAATTCTGTAAACTTCATAACAAAACTCCGCACGGTTGCAAATGCAGCATCACCAAAATCTTTTTCAAGCTGTTTTGTTGTGAAGGTATCACCTGCATAAGCCGACAAAACAAAACTCCAAAGTTTTGATTCTTTTTCTGTTATCTTGCCTGCTGCAAGAACTGAATTATATACTTCAAGAGTATCTGTTTTAATTGTGTTATCCGTCATTTTGTCATATACATTCTGAATAAAATACAATAAAAATGGTGTTATATCTATTACACCAGACAGGCTGTAATTATCTTCAATCAATGTATAAGCATCATAATATTTTTTTCTGCTTTTCTCAATATAACTTGAAAATGGTACAAACAGCGTTGACTCATATCCTTTTTGAATTAAAAACCACATATGGACAAGACGAGCCATACGACCATTACCATCAAAATACGGATGCAGATACGCAATATAAAAATGAAGTATTGTTGCTTTCAATAAATCATTTATTCTATCATCTGCATTTGCAAAATCAACAAATGATTTCATATAATCAGGCAACTTTTTGCAGTCAATACCACTATGTTCAATCGCTTGTCCCATAACAAAAACTTCATCATGACGATAATAATTTCCCTGTTTCAGTTTATCTTCATCATCAAGGAAATTGCCAATGGACATCATATATAATTTATAAATGTTTTCTTCTGTAATTTTGTTGCTTTTATTACTGATAAATTCAAATCCCTGCTTCAAGCCGAAAATTCTGTTTTCTTCCTCGTCCTTTGGCACAAAACCTTTCATAATTTTGCGTACACTATCTCTACTGAAATCGATACTTTCAATAGCAGATGTTGCAACAATTTCTTCTTCCAGAGCTTTTGTACCATATGCAGATGACTGTGATGTATAAAGCAATTTAACAGCATCTAAATTTATACCTGTGCAGGAGTTCAGATACACAAAATTATTTCCTTTAAAATCATTTATAGGTAACAGATTATAATATGAAGATTTCAGAACAGAAATAAAATCATCAAAATCATCAGAGTATTTATATTTTAATTTTTTCAGATTTATTATATGCTTATCCGAAAGCATTTCAGAAAATTTTATTGCATCCATTTTTGCGCCTTTCTGATACTAATTGATACTATTTGATATCATTATAATCGCGATCTAATTTTTTGTCAACAATTAGTTTCCCCAACCGTTCAACAACTTTCTAAATATTTTAAAAGTTTTAAAATATTTTCATAAAGTTTCAAACAATTTTAAAAACTTTTAAAACTATATTTTGATTTTAAAAACTTTTTAATCTATTGAAATAATAAAATATATCTTGTACAAACAGTAGAATTTAATATGCAAAACCGTGCAATCCAAAGTTGGAACAAAAACTCACATACAATTCTTTGTGGTATTATAGGCATAACAAAAGCGTTGGAGAAAATCGCTCCAACGCTTTGCTTATACTCAATTTGTATTTATTATTTCTCTGATTTCATCAGCAGTCCATATTGGATTTTCGAAAATATCCGTACTATCCTTTTTCTTTCTAAAAATTCTGTATAGGTACTCTTACCGCTACCGTAAGGACCGGCAATTACAACGATTTCAGGCTTTTGCGTAAACAATCCTTCCGTCAGGATACTCTAAATAGGCTCTTTTCGTTTTTATATCATATCTTGAAATTGGAACACCTTTTAACTTCTTTTTTTGGATTACTAAATCAGCGGCTTTAACAAACACTGCATCAAGTTCATCTTCTTTTATAGCTTTTCTTTCACACATATTAAAAGTACTCCTTTCAAATTATTCTATTATTATAATACCACAATAAATTATATTATACAAGAGAAATAAAGTTTTATGCCCGAATTTCAGGACTATATCTGCAATAAGTTTTCAAAGTTTACTAAATCTTATCTCAATTATATCACATCCAAAAAAGTGATATAATCAACAAGTTTTTGGAATATATTCCAAAAAACAACTAATTGAATTAAAAGATATGATAAAATTACTTAATATGTTATAATAAGCATAATACTTGAGAAAAGGAGAATTTTATGAATAAAAAAGTTTTTGAAACAACATTAAAATATATCAAAGCGTTTGCAAATTTATACGGTGTGATTCCTATAAAAGAAGCGCAAGCAATGCTTAATAAATACGAAAATAAAAGTTATTCTATAATTGAGATTATAAAGGATCCGTCAATGATAACAACCGACCGATACGGCTTTCTTATCGTTGAAAATGAAAGCGATAATTTGATAGTTGCAGATGATGCGTTATATGTATCCGAAGATAGCCTTGATGAACTTATCCAAGCACAACAAGGCAAAAATTATGCCAAACTGCAAAAAGAAGAATTGCTGAAATATGAAGACAGGGACTATTTTCAAAGAACCCCTCAATTCAGAAATATGATTACTTTTCTTATATCTGCACTTGAAATTTCTCAGAGTAAAGCCACAGAAATTGCAGAAAATATTGCCTATATGTGTATTGCCGGAATGTCACCAGATCAGGTATTTGAATTACTTGAAGAGGACGATATAGTATTTGCAGATATGCAGCAGTACAATCAATTTTTAATGAAATTTTCCGATATGGCAAATAACACTCGTATATGGGAAAATTGCGGTCATACTCCGAATGAACTGCGTAGGAATATTAAATAATATTTTTACATAATACATATAACTAAAGCCGGGAGCAGTCGCTCTCGGCTTTGTGTTTAATCATCTTTCGTTTTCTTTTTTACTTCTTTTTCAATTTGCTTTATATTTTGCAAATACGCCTCTTCAACTGGTGAGAGATTTTGCACTTGATACTTTTGATATTCTTTTTTAGCTTTTTCCAAAGCCTGATAATGACTGACTTTTCCTGCATCTGTCAATAAATTTTCGCCTGTTGCCTTTAAAAGATTATCAAGATGTTCAACATAATCACTCATATACATCGGATTATGGCGCATTGCCTGAATTTCAGCAAAATCGAAATATCCCGACACAATATTATTTAAAACTTTTAATTCATCTTCAGTCAAATAATTTTTTGCGACACTAATATCTTTTGCAGTCGGAAAATCACCCGAAAAGGCTGTTAATCCCATAAATGGCTTGTCCGCATCTGCACGCTCATAGATAACTTCTGCAGCAGTGTGTCCATGTGCAGCATAATGCAACTTATTCTGCACCATTTTAAAGAATACTACCGATTCACTGCTTTTCGGATTATAGTCAACACTTGTTGCATATAAATCAAGCACCTGACGATACATAACCTTTTCAGAAGAGCGGATATCCCTGATACGATCTAAAAGTTCTTTCCAGTAATTGCCACCACCGAGATTTTTCAGGCGTTCATCATCCATGGTGAAGCCCTTAATCATATATTCTTTTAAGCGTTCTGTTGCCCAACGACGAAAGTTAGTAGCAACGATTGATTTCACTCGATAACCGAGGGAAATTATCAAGTCAAGATTGTAATATGGAAGCTCTCTTGCCACTTGCCTGTTCCCCTCTGTTCGAACCTGTCGGAATTTCCGACAGGTTGAATTTTCATCAAGTTCGCCTTCTTCATAAATATGCTGTATATGTTCAACTATGTTAGTTCTCGAGGATTGAAATAATTCAGCCATTTGCTGTTGCGTAAGCCAAACTGTTTCATCAACAAAACGAACATCTATTTTTGTATCACCGTCATCAGT
>DBFOUY010000113.1:0-3591 GCA_048365975.1 Eubacterium sp. | reverse complement strand
GTGCCTCAGCGACCTTAAGCTCTTTTTCACACTGCGAAATTGACTCATCAACAACACTTCTTCTTGAATTAATTTCCTCGATAGAAGAAAGCGCCTGTGAGCACTTAACCCTGCAGTCTGACAGCTTAAATGTAAGTGCAGTTATTTTTTGATTAAGTTCAACAGTCAGCTTTGAAAACTCTTCATTTGATGAAATAAGACTTTCCATTTCAGCAGTAACTGATTTAAGCTCTTCCTTTTTGCTTTCAAGCTTAACAGCATTATCGGCAATAAAACTTTTCTTTTCTTCAATCTGTGAATCAATTGAATGATTAGTGTTATCAACATCGCCGATGTCGTTTCTGAAACGCTCTATCGTTTCATTATTATGTTTAAGATTAGCCTCAAGCACTGATGCCTCACCATCCTTGCGGATAGCCTCGTCCTCATATGCTTTTGAGCCAATTCGTATCTGTTCAATTTCAGTATTTATTTTTGCTGTTTTTTCTATAATTTCCTCAATCTCGGTTTCAATCTGTGAAAGCTCCTTTTCACAGATTTCATAAGAAGCATTTGTAGCATCAATTTTATGCTCCTGCTCCCTTAGCTCATTTGTAAAGCGGTTGATTTTATTAACCCATACACCGATTTCGAGCGTTTTCTTTTCCTCGCTGAGTTCTAAAAACTTCGCAGCCTTTTCGCTCTGCTTTTTAAGAGGACCGACACGGCTTTCAAGCTCTCCTAAAATATCAAGAAGTCTTACAAGATTTTCCTGTGCCTGATCAAGACGTCTTGTGGCATCTGTTCTTTTGTGGCGGAAAAGTGATATACCAGCCGCCTCTTCAAACAGCTCACGCCTGTCCTCATTCTTCTGTGAAATTATTGAGTCAATTTTACCCTGACCTACCATTGAATATCCATCAGAGCCAAGACCTGTATCCATAAACAGCTCGTGAATATCACGACGTCGTACATTCTCACCGTCGATTTTATATTCACTTTCACCCGAACGATAGTAACGGCGAGTGACAGTCACTACCTCGTTTCTGTCCTTCAGCGTATGGTCGCTGTTATCGAGAGTGAGCTGAACCTGAGCAAAGCCAAGCGCCTTACGTGATGAAGTTCCGCCGAAAATAACATCCTCCATCTTAGAGCCACGCAGTGATTTTGAGCTTGTTTCACCAAGCACCCAGCGCACCGCATCTGAAATATTACTTTTGCCTGAGCCGTTAGGACCCACAACTGCGGTAATACCCTTGCCGAAATTAAGCTCGGTTTTATCAGGGAAGGACTTAAAGCCCTGCATTTCAAGTGTTCTTAAAACCATTATTTAATCCTCAATTCGTCTATTGCCATACCATTATCGGTAATAATTTTAACATTATATCCCCTTTCCATAAGGAGATAGATATTGCTTTTATTGTTGCCCTTCAGCTTTGACAGCGACCTCGGATTAACAAAGACCTGATAGTCACCGGGAGGAAGTGCAAGTATTTTTTCAACAAGCATTCTTGACTTAACAAGCTCGCCGAAGCTGTCATGAAAACCGCCTGCAAGCATATTTCTTTTAACATCCTCGCTTGAATGAAGTCCGAGGCGAATAATCTTAATACCTGCCTTTTCAAACATAGGCACAAGTCTTGCACAAAGCTCTGCCGAATCATCTGCGTTAAGGGGCTTATATTCTTCTTTAAGATAAAGCTCTGCTAAATATGTACCCTTCAAAACAACTGTAGGATAAATTCTAATTGTGTCAGGCTTTAATGCTATTATTTTTTCAGCAGTTGCCACTGCCTTTTCTGCGGTGTCCTTATAAAGACCTGTCATCATCTGCAATCCAAGCTCAAAGCCATAGGATTTAATCAGCTTTGAAGCAGTTACAACATCCTCGGCAGTGTGACCGCGTCTGTTGACAATGAGCACATCATCATCCATACTCTGTGCACCAAGCTCAATACTTGTGACACCATATTCCTTAAGTATATCTAAAACTTCACTGTCAATGCAATCAGGTCTTGTAGAAATGCGAATACCCTTAACACTGCCGTTTTTAACATAATGAGCGGCAGCATCTAACAGTGAAATCATATATTCACGCTCAATGGCGGTAAATGAGCCGCCGAAAAAAGCTATTTCATATTCAAAATTTTTCTTTTTCAGTGCAGTTTCAACTGCGTTTACAACATCCTCAGCCGTTGGTGCTTTGGTCTGACCTGTAATCGTTTTCTGATTACAGAATGAGCACTGACACGGACAGCCCTGATGAGGAACAAAAATACTTATATTACCCTTTTTCATACAACACCCATAAGCTTTAACGCTTCCTTAGCTGCCGCCTGCTCTGCCGCACGCTTTGATTTTCCTTTACCTGTTCCGAGTACATTTGAATTGAGATGAACCTCCATCTCAAAGGTTTTGTTATGGTCAGGACCACTTTCGCCGATTAACACATATGTTGCGTTTTCACCCGGATTCTGCTGCAATACCTCCTGCAGAGTTGTTTTATAATCAAAGAAATTAACCTGATGTGTTTCAAGCGTTTTATCAAGAAATTTAGTTACAAAGGTTTTTGCACTTTCCATACCGCCGTCAAGATAAATAGCGGCAACAAGCGCTTCAAAGGTATTTTCAAGAATTGAGGGTCTGTCCACTCCGCCTGAATGAATTTCACCCTTGCCTAAAAGCAGAACACTGCCTAAATCAATTTCTCTTGCATAGCTTGAAAGACTGTCTGTGCACACAAGTGACGATCGCAGCTTTGAAAGCTCGCCCTCAGGTGTATCAGGGTACTTATCACACAAAAACTGTGCTGTTAAAAATGAAAGCACCGCATCACCGAGGAACTCCATACGCTCATTGCTTTTCAGCTTCACGGGACGTTCATTCGCAAACGAGGAATGAGTCAGTGCCTCAACAAGATATTCTTTATTCTTAAATTTATATCCGATTCTTTTTTCAAGATTTACCATAGAGCTTTTCTTCCTTTGAATCAATCAGTGAATTTTCAATAACACTTATCAAATCATTTTCTAAAAACCATACTGCCTGCTTGATAGCATTCTTAAAGGTTTTGCAGTCAGATGAGCCGTGCGCCTTTATAACAGGCTTTTTAACGCCAAGCAGAACCGCACCGCCGTATTCCTTATAGTCAAACTGTGCTTTCATATCGTTTATACCCGATTTAACACCGAGATATGAAAACTTTGAAATAGGTGATTTCATAAAAGCCTGCTTAATGCCATTCATCAGCACCTTTGCAACACCTTCATAGGTTTTAAGTATCAGATTACCTGCAAAGCCGTCTGCAACAACAACATCTGCATCACCAAACGGAATCTGCCTGCCTTCAATATTTCCGATGAAATTATATGGTGCTTTTTTCATAATTTCAAAGGCTTCACGCACTGTCGGAGTACCCTTAGTTTCCTCAGAGCCGTTATTTGCAAGTGCCACTCTTGGACTTTTAACCTTCATAATATTTTTCATATAAAGATTGCCCATCATACCGAACTGATAAAGATGCTCGGCTCTGCATTCAGAATTTGCACCGCAGTCCATAAGCAAAAACGGCTTGTCTGCACTTGGCATAACAGATGCAATAGCAGGTCGTTT
>DBFOUY010000112.1:0-3088 GCA_048365975.1 Eubacterium sp. | reverse complement strand
CGCACTATCATTCACAAAAAATTTGTAAAATGAAATTTTAAAGGGGGTAATAAAAAAATAGCATAAAAAAAGACGAAAAATTTTCGTCAAATCTTAAAATTGCAATATACACACAATATACAAAACCTCTTGCAAGCGGCTTGTTTACATTGATTTTCTTTAATATTTGCTTAATATTTTTATAATTTTGGTTTAATAATTTAGTAATTTGAAATTTGCTTATTACCTAATTTTATTGATAGTTGCTTTGTTTTTGTGAAATAAATATTAACAATAAAATAAGCCTAGATAGAGTAAAAATATTTTAGTAATATACAAGCAATATACATACAATATACAAGCAATATACGCACAATATACATAGTGCTTTTAAATCTTATTGACTGCATCAAGTAATGTATTAAGTTCAAGTTGTGTATATACATCTCTTGTTACGTTGCCGCCTGAGTGTCCTACAATCTTTTGTATTATTACTTCTGCGACACCTGCAGCAGTCATTAAGGATACAAAGGTACTCCTTGTATCATGAGGTGTGTGATTTGGTATATTACCTTTGTAATAAGTTTTTAGGTCACTGTATGTTATAGGCAGAAGTTTTTTGCCTGATGTGGTTGCCATATAATACTCAAAAAAGGGTAAGACCTTATTAGATATTGGTACAATTCTTACCCCTGCTTTAGTTTTGGATTGTTTAATATCAATGTATTTTTCATCAAGGTGTACATCAGATTTATTAAGCTTAATAAGCTCGTTAGGTCTTACTCCTGTGTATATGTACATCAATATTAGCTTATACTCCATTTTGTCAGCCCATAAGGCGGATATTTCATCAGTTTTAAATGCAACATGGCTTTCAACATCTTTTGATGATTTGATGGAAAGAAAGTTTGCATAGTTCTTATTAACAACGTCATTTTGTTCCGCCCATGTAAAAATAAAATTCATAACAAACTTGATATTATTAAGGCTTGATTGGCTTAAATCGGGGTAAGCCTCAATAACATTTTCAAGGTCATTAAGCCTTAAATCTGTCATTTTGGTGTTATGAATTGGGTGACACTTATTAAAAGCGGATGTATAAGAGCTATACCTAGATGTTTTGGTATCAGTGAGATTTCTTTCGCACCATTTGTCCCATACCTGTGAAAAGGTAATATCAATATAATTTGTTGGGGTGCTGCGAGAGTTATACTCAGCAAGTGCCTTTTTTGCCTCTGACAGTTTTGGATAATAACCAATATACTTATATTTTTGTTTGAAGGTACCGTCGGAGCAAAGTTTTGAGGACATATATTTGTCTGTAATACGGACTGCATATCTGTTCCTGCGCTTTTCCCCTAAATCAACAATACCTCCATATCCATTAGCGTTTCTCATATATATAATCTCCCTTCTGATAGCCACTTGCAAGGAGGTCTGTATATCGTAAGTAAGAATATATATGAGCATTTTCGTGAGTTACGAAAATGGTTGTTGTATTATTAATTTATTCATCCTGGGCTACTAAAATATATTTTTTAAAAATTTCTTCATCTGTTATAGCAACACAAGGATAATAATATTTATCATATTCAATTATTTTGCCATCTTGGGTTTTACTTTCCCTCAAGGAAATATTGCGTGCAATTTGCCCCAAAGTTATACCTGATAAATGTTTTAAATCAATAAAACTTTTACAGTTTAGTTTATTAATAACATACAAAAATAACTTACCTAATGCTTCTGAATGTTCCTGAGAGGTTTTGCCATAAGCTATATTTACATATTCACAAATGTTGTAAAGCTTATTAGAAGGTAAATTCTTAAATAAGCGTCTGCAAATAAGAGAAAGGCACATAAAATCAAACCTGATAGCCTGAAGCTTTGGTAAGAGGTTTGGAAAATACCTTTCGGCAGGTTTTGTCTTAGGTTTTGTTTTGTTTATCAAGTATTCAAAGGTTTTAATTATTATTTCAACGGTAAAGTTAGCATCAAACATAATTACTGTTTTGTTGAATATTAAAGGTTGAATGTCTTCCCATACTTCATGTAAGTATTTAGTATTATCCTTTAATTTGCTTGAGGGAGATACTTCCCAACAGTATGTATTAATTGGTGCGTTATCTTTATACTCAGATATAGAAATAGCTTTAATTGAATCATATATTTTTATTTTACCTGTAAATATATTTTCGTCTATTTCAACATACATTGTTAAAAAGTCTGCTTGTAGTGTACTTGCTTTTGTAAATTCTGGCTGTGTTTCTTTTAATGCCTCAATTTCATTGAGGTTTATGCCAACTATTTCTGGTTTATCATCTTTGTAGTGACTATCATAACCCAGCATTGAGTAAAATTCTTTTTCATTTATAATAGTAGTTCCAAAATTATTTGCTTTTTCAATTTTTGAATACCCAGGATTAGAACCTGTTATTAAAAAATTAGTAGAACCACTAACATTACCACGTCCTTTAGTATTAACACCTAAATTATCAAGTATTACATCTCTATAGTTATCTTTAAAATGAGTAAATGAGCCTGTAATAACACATTTTTTTTCAAAAAAAGGATTATTAAAACCTATTAATTCTGTATGCTTGATAAATTTATCAGAAGTATTATCAGAAATTGATTTTGATGGTATATTATTATCTTTTTGTGGAATATTTTTAAAATCTATATCATTATTTACAAATAAGTTTTTCAAATTACCATATATCTCAAATTCTATTTGACAATCTGCTAAAGCTCTATGAGCATTTGAGTAATCAATGCCAAAATATTCAGCTAAATTTTCTGAAGAATATCCATTAATTTTAGGAAGTATAGTACTTGATAGATTCAATAAATCAATAAAATTGTTATTAAGAGTTAAACCATATTCTGCAGCTTTATCATAAATTATATTTATATCAAAGTGACTTTTAGCATGAAAAATCAATATGCTTTGCCCTATAAAATCAAAAAAATCTTTTAATACATTTTCTAAGGAAGGAGCATTTGTAAGCATATCAGGCAATATGTGATTTATATAATAGGCTTCGTTTTTAGTATGGGATTGAAAAGCAACAAGGCTTTGAAATTTATCAACTATATTATTAATTTACAA
>DBFOUY010000111.1:0-17977 GCA_048365975.1 Eubacterium sp. | reverse complement strand
AAAAGAGCAAGAACAGGTATTTTATAAATACCCTTTCTTTTCACCCTAACAGGCGACTTTGTCATAATACTGCCGATGATTATTGTAAATAATCCTGCAAGAAAAAACCTGATACCAGCAAACAGTATCTGCGACATATAATCATTGCCATCAACTGAAAGCAGATTATAACCGATTTTGATTATCGGAAAGGCACTTCCCCAGAGCAGACAGCAAAAACAGGCAATAACGCAAACCACAAAGGGCTTCTGTATATTTTTCTTTAAACTGTTATTCATTATTTTGTGGTTGACCCAAAGCCTCCGTCACGTATGCCGTCGGCATCATCATCAACAGTAATTCCAAACTGTGTAAAAATACCTTGAGCAAAACCGTCGCCTGCATCAACTGTGGCTTTATGACCTTCATCGTGAGCATCACAGCTTATTTTAATCATAATGTGACCCTCATTTGACGAGTTGTAATAATCAGAATCAATAATACCAACAGTATTGTCAAGCTGACAACGGTGCTTGAAGCCAAGACCTGAACGTGGATAAATTGAAAGCACCCAGCCCTCATCGATTTTTGAGCGAATACCTGTGGGCACAAGTGTGCTCTTACCCTGCTCAAATGTAACATCAGCAGGTGCATAAAAATCATATCCCGCTGAGCCTGTTGTAGCTCTTTTAGGCAACTTAATGCTGTCATAAACAGCCCTTACATCCTCAGTTTCAGGAAAATTTTTGAGCCAGTCCTTTTCAAACTGCTCAAATGAAACCTTTTCAAATTCAGCTATCTTTAACATAATACTCTCCTGTTTATATTTTTTAGTAAATAATAACATATAAAAAAAAATAAAACAATCCCATAACTGCATTAAATTGCAGTGTGGATTGTTTTTTATAATAAAGCTGATTAAAGGCCGAAGCTGACGCTCAGAGCGTGGTTTACCTTGCCCATATCATTGTTGTCAAGACTACCCATTCTTTCCTTAAGACGTCTTTTATCAATAGTGCGTACCTGCTCAAGAAGCACAATACTGTCCCTTGCAAGTCCGCAGTTTCTGGCGTCTACCTCAATATGTGTGGGCAGATTGTTTTTATCTCTCTGCGAGGTTATTGCTGCAGCAATAACTGTAGGCGAGAACTTGTTACCCACATCATTCTGAACAATAAGAACAGGACGTACACCGCCTTGCTCAGAGCCTACAACAGGACTTAAATCAGCGTAATATATTTCACCGCGTTTAATTGACAATCAAATCACCTTCATAACTTTCTTACCTCTTTCTTTCAAAAATAGCATTGCCTGAAATTCGGCTTTCTATACCATTATATGTAAATTATTTTTATTGGTTTTTTGTCAAATAAGAAATTTTAACATAATATGGAATAGTACCAAGAAAGGAGATTCGGTATGGATAATTATGTAGATTTATTTAAACCCAGCTTTTTGAGAAAGGAACAGCGTCCCGCACTGCCTGCTGATGCAACAGTTACTATGGCATATGTTCCGCTTCAGCTGGACTTAATAACATATGAGGACGAAAAAGGTCTTAGCTGCGGAACTATATTCCCTGAGCTTAATAAACCATTTATGGGAAGGATGGTAAAAAGAGTATGAATAAAGATAAGCTTTTAAGACGTGTGGCTGCTCTTCAGTTTGCAACTTATGAGCTCAGACTGTTTTTAGATACACATCCCGACAGTATGGAAGCTAAGGAAATGATGAATTCCTACAAAAAGAAATATGAGGCAGTTAAAGCTGAATATGAAAAGGAGTTCGGTCCACTGACATTAAATGGTTATAACAGCGATGAATGGCTGAAGGACCCATGGCCATGGGATAATGCCGCAAATTAATATAACAAAAAAACAGTCACTCAGGTGACTGTTTTTTAATAAGTATTAAATCATGCCATAAATGTGCGAATTACTGCCTCGCAGTCCTTCTTATCCATAATTTTAGGTACAGGGTAAAGCGGATTACCTTCTTTAAGCGCACGCTCAACAAGCAGCGGTAAATCCTCCTCCTTAATGAAATCGAACTTTTCAGGAATATTCATATTCTTATTCAGAGTTCTGATTGCATCAATGAATGCTCTTCCCTTTCCAGCAGTATCAAGACCATTGCCGATACCGACCAAATCAGCCAGCTTGGCAAGCTGAGGATATGCAGCGTCTGCATAATAATCAAGAACATAAGGCAAAATAACTGCATTTGCAAGACCATGAGGTGTGCCGTAAAGACCGCCGAGGTTATGGGCAATTGCATGAACATAACCAACATAAGCGTGAGTAAATGCACGACCTGCAAGGAATGAGCCCTTGAGCATATTCTGTCTTGCTTCAATATTTTTGCCGTCATTATAAGCTGTTTCGATATTAGCAAAAATAAGCTTTGTAGCTTCTTCTGCTTCACGAATAGTGTCCTTTGTGTTGCTTCTGCCTATATAAGCTTCAACAGCATGAGTAAGGGCATCCATACCTGTTGTAGATGTGATATGCGGCGGAAGACCAACTGTCAATTCAGGGTCAAGCACTGCATACTTAGGTCTGAGGCAGGTATCGTTAATAGCGTTCTTCTCGTGTGTTTCAGGGTCTGAAACAACTGCAGCAACAGTAGTTTCTGAGCCTGTGCCTGCAGTAGTAGGAACTGCAAAGAACGGCGGTAATGCTTTGCGTACTTTAAGCTGACCACGCATTTGTCTGACAGTTTTGTTCGGTCTTACTACTCTTGCAGCAGCAGCCTTGGCACAGTCCATTGGTGAACCGCCGCCGAAAGCGATGATGCCCTGACAGCCGTTCTTAACATACATATCCTTACAATCCTCGATATTAGGAATTGTAGGGTTTGGCTGAACGCCGTCATAAACAACATAATCAACACCGACTTCTTCAAGCTTCTCAAACATAGGATCAAGAAGATGAAGACCCATCAAACCTTTATCTGTTACAACGAGTACCTTATTTATGCCCTTGCTCTTAATAAACTGCGGAAGCTTCAGAATGCTGCCGGCGCCCTCTAAAAGCTCCGGAGAAGACCAGTCCATAAGACACATTGCAACCTTAAATACGCTTTGATAAATTCTATACCAGCATTTTTTAAGTGTCCAGATCATTTTATTCCTCCCTTTCATAATATTTTCACTTATTATTTTACAGTTTTAAAAAAGATTTTTCAAGTGTTTTACAAAAATAGTCTTTCAAAACAGTAAAATATATGTTAATATTTAATAAAATCATTAAACGGGGGAACAGAATATGTATGAAGAAAAGCTGATTTTCTGCGGCAGCAGCGAAAATTTTTTAAAAAAAGAACTGACTGAGCACAGTAACGAATCCAACGGCGGTACAGCCTTTCGTATTCCGAGCCTTATAAAATCAGGCAACACCCTTATAGCAGCGATTGACAAACAATCCTGCGGTTCTGACTGGGGTTACATTGAGCTTGCTATAAGAAGAAGTGAGGACGGCGGTGAAACATGGAGCGATATTGAAACAATCGCAAGCCCCCCTGCAAGAGAAACAAGAATTACAGATGACTGCTATGCTTCTGCATTCTTTATTGACCCTTGTATGGCAATTGCACCTAACGGCGATGTTGTAATGATTGCTGATTTTTATCCTGAATGCAAAGGACTTCACAAAAGAAGACTGCTTGATAAAAAGAAAGTTCCCTATTCAATGTATAAAAACAAGATGTATCCTGTTATATATGATCGTGACGGAAGATTCTATCTTGTTTATAAAGACGGTGTCGTGCTTGATAACAAGTATAACGAAACTGATTACAGGGTAACCGACTGGAAAGGCTCGCTCTACAAGGGTGATGAGTATGTAGGCAACATTTTTCTTAACGGAAAAACGGGAAAGAACGAGGTTAATGCAGTAACAACCTTTGGTGCTCCGCTCAAAGCTCCAAAAAGAAACTATGTATATATGCTCAGAAGCAGTGACAACGGCAAAACATGGTCTGACCCTGTTGACATTACAGGCGATTTCCTTATCAAAGAGGACGGAACATTTATAGGTGTTGCACCCGGTATAGGTATAACAACACAGGACGGCAAAATCATTATGCCGCTTTATGTAGATAAAAAGGAAACAGCAGCAATATTCAGCATTGACAATGGCGAAACATGGCACAGAATGACTAATCAGCCTTATTCACAAAACATTGATGAGTGGCAGCTTGTTCAGGCACCTGACCAAACAATTCTCGGCTTCGGCAGGCAAAAAAGATATGGTAAGACACCTGTGTCAATTTCAACTAATAACGGAACACACTGGGAAAAATTCGGCAAAACAGAAATTTTTGCACCAAAGTGCCAGAAAAGCGTTATAAGCATAGGAAACTATATATTCTGTTCACACGCAAGTGAAAAGAAGAGGGCAAACGGCGTTATAAGCGTCGGAAGATTTAAAAAGGCAAAAGGCAGAACAGTAGGAATTGAATGGAAAAACGAAGTTGAAATCAACAAGGGATTTTTCGCATACTCCTGCTTATGCCAGATTGATGAGTACCATATCGGAGTACTTTATGAAAGTGAGCCGAGCTCATATATATGCTTCAGGAAATTTAAAATTGAAGATTTAATCAGCTAATAAAAAATCCGAGGGAGTATATCATACACCTTCGGATTTTAAATTTATATTAATCTATTGAAATCAGCTCATATTCCTTTGAGCCGATGCCTAATTCAGCAGCAGTGTCAATTGTATGAGTTCCGTTTCTGCTTTCAACCCTTTCCACAAAATGATCTCTGCCCTTGTCAGTTGAATTATAAACAAGGTCAATACAAGCCTTGTCAACTGAAACGGGGTCTGTACCTGCAATAATACCTATATCAGCCATACAGGGATCCTCCGCTACGCTGCAGCAATCGCAGTCAACAGAAAGATTGCACATTATGTTAATATATGCAATATTGCCATCAAAATAATTTACAACAGAACCGGCACTTTCTGCCATAGCCTCAAGAAACTCATCGTGATTAACCTCAACATCCCATACATCATCCTGACTGAGAGTTTTACCCACGCTGTGAATCCAGCACTTTCCTGCTGATGAGGCAATACCGATTGAAAGCTGCTTGAGCGCACCGCCGTAGCCGCCCATAGGGTGACCCTTAAAATGTGAAAGAACAAGCATTGAATCATAATTCTTGAGGTTTTTGCCCACATAGTTTTCTTTTATTCTTTTTCCGTTTTCAATCGGAAGAATCATATCAGGACCCTCTGCATCCATAATATCAACGTCAAAGTATTCAGTCCAGCCATGGTCCTCCATAAGCTTTTTATGCTTATCAGTACTGTTTCTGGCACCGCCGTAAGCAGTATTGCATTCAACAACAGTTCCACCCACGTGCTCGATAATTGCTTTTAAAAATTCGGGCTTTATGAAATTCTGATTGCCCTGCTCACCTGAGTGAAGCTTGACAGCCACATTGCCTTTGAGCTTGATTCCCAGTGAATCATAAATTCTTACTACACTCTCAGGGGTAATGCTTTTGGTAAAAAACACCTTTGATTTTTGCATATAATCACCTCATTAATTATTATACACCTTTAAAAAGCATTAATCAACACAACGCTCATCAATCGCCTCTTTAATTCCACGGTGAAGTGAAAATTCGTCAGTATAAGAGCTGTCACAGAATGCTCTGAAAATCATAATGCCGCCGATTCCCTCATCAATCGCTGTTGCGGTTTTATCTCTTGCCTCGGCATAGCTGTTGAGATAAGCGTCACATGTCTTTTCCTCACCGGTATCTGAATCCGTATATGGATAATCCTTAACAAGTTTTCCCCACTTGCCAAGCTCCTTGCCATCGTCACGGACAGTAGGCCATGCAAATGCACTCTTATCTGTTGTTCTTGCATATGTAGGAATACCAAGCAGAAGCTGTTCATCCTTAAAACCGAAGCAGCGGACCTTGCTGATTGCTTCATAGCCTGCAATATAGCTGTTTGAGTGGTCACCCCTGTCATCAAACAAGTCGTAAGCCATAATATTTACGTGTTCAATTGCCTCAATAGCTGACCTGCTGAATTTGACACCCCATGGTGCAACTGCAACAGATACCTTTGTCACCTCCGCAGTTTCTTCAACAATCTTGTCATATGATTTCCACTGAGATAATGTGGTCGGATATTCCCAGTCATAATCAATACCATAAATACCATATTTCTCTGTAAAGGCTTTGAGATTTGATTTAATCTGATCAATATTTTCATTTATGAATTTCTTTGTAACATTATAATCACTGTTGCCATCCTCGCCCTTCTGGTCAAAGAAGATACAGCACCATATACGTACATCCCTGTCACCGATGATTTCCTTCAGTGCATTGATCTGCTTTGCAAAGAACTCCTCTGAATGATTAAAGCAGATATTTGCATTTTCATCCATATAGGTTTCGCCGAAGAGTATCGGGTCTGTAACAACATCATAATATCCTGTAAAGCCCTCGTCATTCTTAAGTTCTTCAAAATCATTTACATCAAGTCGAAGATACTGGCTGACTTTAACCTGTCTGTCGGTTTTATCTGCAAGATAAACGGCAAGCTCTTTCACCTCAACAGAATTGTTACAGTCAGCAATTTCAAGCCTTAGCTTGCTTGTGGTAACCTCACCGATAAAGCACAGGTGATACTTAAGTATTCTGTCCTGCTTATATACAAGCTCCCACTCGCCGTTTTTGTCAATATAAATATTGAACTCATTGCAGTTATCGCCATTCTCATAAAGAGCAACAGTGTCAAATGTAACTTCACTGCCAAAATCAATATCAGCACATTCACCCTTTGAAAGCTTAACGGAATTTTTCAGATTTCCGTCACCAAGCTGTCTTTTATCACTTGTGTATGGTATTGTTTTTTCAGGCAGCTCAGGCACTTTACCGCCTGCACTGCAGGAGGTAAAAACAAGACCAACTGTCACAGCACATAACACTGCTGATATAAGCTTTTTAACTTTAATATTCATTTTCATAATAAACCCCAAATTAACTATTTCTTATTATAGCAAACTACATAGCCATCAAATGTGCCCGCATAGATTTTATTATCATTTAAAGCAAGCTTTCCTAATACCGCCGAACCTGCCTGATACTTATTCACTAACTCACCGCTTTTGGCATTGACAGTATAAATAAATCCGTCATTCGCACCAAAAATGATATTTTTGTCATCAATAACAGGTGTTGATTCAACAATTTTTCTGCCCTTGCCTGTATACGGAGCAGTGAAAAGTATAGCCTCGCCCGTTTCAAAATGCCATACGATTTTTTTGCTGTTCAAATCAAATGCAACTAAGCCATTATTTGATGTCGGTATATATGCAATACCATCAAGCAATGCAGGCTGTGCACTTGATGAAAAGCTGTATTCCTCAAAGCTTGTTTTGTATGTTATATCTCCACTGTTAATATCAACAAGCATTACTGCATCGTCGTCTGCAACAAGCAGTGTATTGTCATCAACAGCAATCGGTGTTGAGCTTCTGAAACGGATATCCTCATCTTTGTTATCCCAAAGAGCCTTACCACTTTCAATATCAAGTGCCGCCAGTGAATCCCAGTGAGAATTAACTAAAAGCTTATCACCATATACAACAAATTCAGCCGGTGAATTTTCACCTCTGTCACGATTATTAGACCATTTAACAGAGCCGTCACTAAGATTAAGGGCTGTGACTGTCCTTGCTGTTCCTGCAAAAACAATGCCATTATTTATACATATTGCATTACTTGTGCCTATAGTGTTGCCAAGCTCGACTGATTTCTGCCATAAAACTGTACCATTTGCTTTATCAAGGCAATAAACATTGCCGTCAACATCCATTGTCACAAGTTTGTCATTGTCAATACAGATATTATTTTTAACTGAATTTTCAGCCTGATATTCCCATTTGATTTTTCCGCTCTCTGCATCAAGACAATAGATTTTACAATTTCTCGGATAATCATCGTCAACAGTTGCAGTATATACAAAGCCATTATCGAAAACAGTGTCACAAAACAGTACATTACCATCAAGCTCTGTACCCCACACAGTATTTTCAGGCTTTGAGGTCATACCTAAATCATAATATTTCATTTCAGTTGAAATACTTCCGTCAGCCGAAACACTGATTATTCTTGTACCTGCAGGTGATGAATCAATACCGCCGCAGTCAGGACGCGGTGCACTTATATTCAAAACGCCCTCATTTTCATAAACATAGTTATAATGATAATGACCGAATATCCACGCTGCAAGATTATGCTTTTTTAAATCAAGCTCTTCTCTGCCAAATGATAAAACATAGTCATCTGACGGTGATTTAGTATGGTTGAACATAACAACCTTCATATTATCGTCAACATTTTCCAGATCATTTTTCAGCCATTTCCATCTGTCATTTTTGTTATAGAAGGATTTATAATCGCTTCCTGTCTGGAATGAGGTAACAACATAATGAACCTTTCCCACCTCAAAGGAATACCATACAGGACCATAAAGGCTCTCATACAGTTCCTCGCCGTATCTGCCGTCAACATAATCGTGATTGCCGATAACATATTTTACGCTGCAGCCCATTGTATCTGTATTCATATCCTCAATATGCCTTTTAAGTCCTGCCTCATAGCAGATGTCACCCGTATGTATAAGGAATGCAGGATTATTTTCCTTTACCATAACTTTAATATCATCAAGCCATTCGCCTGTACCGCCCTCGCCTATTTCAGTATCTGAAATCTGCAAAAAGCAATGATTATCCTGATTTGTAACTGATGACCTGTCAAGTGTAAAATCATAGCTTTCAGTTGTCTTATCAAACGGAATATAATAGCTGTCTGTTTCATAGCCTGACGGAATAGTTACTGCTATAAAGTGACTCTTACGCCAAACCTTGATTTCATATTTACCATTGTCATCGGTTTTAACAACATTTCTTCCGTCAGTTACACTGACACCAGCAACAGGACTGTTTGTTCCGCTTTCCGTAACTGTGCCCGAAACTGTCCCTTTAGAGGTTGCCGCAAGTGATATTACAGTTGCAGCCACTGCTATAACAGCCACACATAAGGCTGAAATAATAATTTTCTTTCTGCTGTTCATATTTATTACTCCTAATAAAAAATAATAATAACAACCTATCTATGTTAAATCAACATCTGCAAATACAGGATAATGATCTGACATATCTGTTAAATAATCATATGACATAAGGCAGAATGACCTGACCTTTGCATTGCCTTTCATAAATATATGGTCATATGACGGATAATTCCAATCCTGCTCTGTACCGCAAATCTGATTGTCACTGCTGAATTTAGTCTCACACAGTCTGTCTGCAAGACTATCATATATTTTAGGAATATCAATAGGCTTAGTGTATTTCGTATCCTCCATCGTATTAAAATCACCTGCAGAGAATACGGGACAATCATACTTTTCAATTATCTCGTCAATACATTTTAAAAGCTCATCTGTCTGACTTATCATTACCTCAGTCAGCTCTGCCTCACGTCCGTCACGCAGCAAATCAAAATGAGTATTAGTAACAGCAAACCTTTTTCCTGTTTCCTTAACCTCAAAAAACGCCCAGACAACACGGCGAAGCCTCGGGTTATCACCTTGTTCATAAGCAAAATTGCCGCTTTCTATCAGATCAAGAGTATTTGAATTATAAACCATCGCCGTCATTCTGACAAATGCTCCTGTTGAAAACGGATAAAGCAGCTTGTATCCATCAGGAAGATTATTTTTAACACAGCAATACCAGCTGTCACAAAGCTCCTGAATACCGATAACATCAGGCTCATATGCCTTAAGCATTTCTATGTATTTGCCTGCCCTTGGCTTTGCAGGCAAGCCGCCCCAGCTTTCATAGTGCACCAAAAGATTTGATGACATAATTCTTACATCAGCGGTATTTTCAAAAGCGTCTGATTCAAGTCTGTCTTTATAATCCGACGGCAGACTGATATTATCAATATTTCCCCTTGCAATGTAAACAGAATACGGAATAATCCCTGCAAGCAGGCTGAAACAGCCTATAACAGATAAAAGTATCTTTACTTTTTTGCTCACAATCAAAATCTCCTATCCAAGGTCTAATGAACCCTCAAATTCACTGTCATCCTGAATAAACTGCTCATAACTTTCGTTCTGCCAGACCTTAACATAGTCAATGATAAAGTCGTCAGCAGCCTTGCTGTCATCGAAATCACCTATATTCTTACCGTGAGGACCCCATTCGTCACCTGCATCAATTTCAACAGTAAGTCTTAAAAATTCCTTAACTCTTGAAACATCACCGTCATCGGTTGCCCATGTAGCCACACCGTCTATGTAAAATACATAATAATCAGGTGTCCATTTCAGTGCAAATGTATGGTAGCCGTCATATAAATCTTGTTCAAGAGGTCCGATATAATCTGACACCTTTCCGTCCTTACCATAGCCGTCCCACAAAAGAGCATGACCCATTTCAGACTGCTTGCTGTTAATAAACGCACTCTCATAAACGTCAATTTCTGTGCCGTCCTTGCCTTCATTGCCAATCTTTCTCATATTAGGTGACTGAAGCCAGAAGGCAGACCATAAGCCCTGTGATTTCGGCAGCTTAACCCTGCACTCAAAATAACCGAATGCCTGAGAGAAAAGCAGTTCATCATTTGTGCCTTTATTATTGTTGTTATCACCGACAATCTTTCTTGTTTCAATACCGCTTGTAAAGCGTGCCTCCTTCGGGCAGTCACCGTCACAGGTATGATTATTCTCATAGCGTGAATGAATGATTGCATTAGAGTCCTTAACCTCAACCATTTCAGGGCACCAGTAGCAGGCCTGAGCAGGCTTGCTGTCATTGTCGCTCTGCCAGCGTATTGCGTGCGGTGATGTGGTCCAGATTTCCTTATTTCCATTATACCTTTCACCGAAGATTATGTTTTCATTTAATGCACTGCCCTCAAAATCATCTTCAAAAACAAGATACCAGCCGTCCTGATTTAAAACAGGCACGGAAAGGTCATATTTTTCATTCGTTTTCCAGCTGTCATCCTCTTTTGAACAACCGCATATTAAGCCAACGGTCACAATAAGTAATGAAACTATTAATAAAGTTATAAATTTTTTCATATTTATTCTCCCAACTCACAGGTTACTGAATTGCTTTCCGCACCCCAGGAATCAATTGCAGTAATCACAACATATTTTGCATTATCAGGTAGATTATTCGGAAGTCGCAGTTCTGCTGTTTCTGACATATTTGCAAGTCCAAGCACATAATCGCTGAAATATAAAACCTCGTTTATAAGCTTCGGATTGCCGTCTTTGTCTGTCTTTTCTCCGTTTTCATCATATAAAACAACATTATTGTCATAATCTGTTTCCTCAAATTCAAGCAGCTTTTCATTTTCATCTAAAAACTGAAGCTTATATGAATGAACAAAGTCGTCGTCACTGCCTGCTGCAAATGAAATCATTTTCTGAGGATTTTCATTTACATCTGTAATATCACTGACCTTAACATTTAAAGCACTGTCAAGCACAGGTGCTTTATTTACCTTTGCTCTCTCATCAGTATACTTAACAGGCTTATCAAACGGAGCCTCAAGCACCCATGGCTCTTTAAACGCTTTGCCTGTATTTTCAAGACGCTCAACAGTTACCTTATCCTTTTCAATGCTCATATAAAGACAGCCCGGAAGCTCAGCCGCAATGCTGTTGCCATAAGCATCCATAGGCACACTGCCGTTAAATTTGCCGCTTTCAAGCTCAATATAATCAAGGCTCTGTGTTGTAAAAGCAGTAAATTCCTTCTGCCATATTGAACGCTCGTCAATAAGTGAAAAATGTGAATGACCTGATATTGAAACCACCTGAGGATAATCCTTTAAAACATCATAAATATCCTCATTTCCCCATTCGGTTGAGCCATATGCTGTATCATAAGGATTAATATGAGTAATGACAAAAACAGGCTTATCAGGGTCAGCAGCCACTGCTCTGTCAAGCTCGGCACGTACAGCCTCTTTATTTTCATATGACTTGTCATAGCTGCCGTCAGAAGAGCTCCAGCAAATAAAATGGTAGCCGTTAATCACCTTATGACTGTAAACAGGCTCACCTGTGTATTCTGTAAAGCGGTCCTGAAGCTTTGCCGGCATCGGAATTTCAAAGCAATCAATAAAATCAGGAAGCCAGTAATCGTGATTTCCTAAAATATACATAGGTATCGGCTTTGTGCTGTCTGCCATTACTCTGTCATAAATCTCTTTGAATGTACCCCATGCTTTCTTAGTGCCGCAATCGGTGAAATCACCGCCGATAATAAGTGCATCCATTCCCTTATTTTTCAGCATTGTTAAAGTGCTCTCAAAGGATTTATATTGATGAGTACTGTTATCCCTTGTATCAGGCAGCTGCAAATCACTGATTACGGCAACTTTTAAGGGTACACCATTTGTTTCAACAGCATAGGTTTCTGTTTCGCCAAATGTACGCTCCTTAGTATAATTTGCACCTATATATGCACCGACAGATGCTCCTATAACACCAACCACTGCAATTGATGAAACAATAATTTTTGTAAGCTTTTTCATTTTAATCCCCTTACCTTACTCTGTATGCACCTGTTGCCACAGGCAGTGCTTTATTGATGTACGGCTCTTTTCTGCACTGCTCAATCTTTATTGTCAGGCAGTCTGTTTCAACAGGCTCAAAAACCGCAATACGTGAAAATCCGATAACAGTTCCGCTGAAAATCTTTCTTTCATCAGCATAAATTGAAAATTTTTCGACCCTTTGTGATTTTGTAGTATCCTCAGCAAGGTGTATTCTGTCAACGCTCTGTTTTGGGAATTTAACATTAATCGCAAAGCCGCCGTCAGTAATTTCTGTTTCAGCATCCTTAACAGTCAGCTCTTCCTCTTTTCTTATCCATTTTCCCATTTCACTTAAGCGTTTAACATCTTTTTTTGCAAAAAGTCCGTTTTTATCAGGCGGAATATTAAGAAGCATAAGTGAATTATTGCCTACTGAATTATAATATATTTTCATTAAATGATTAAGCGATTTCAGGGTCAATGACTGCATCGGATGATAAAACCACCCTGTTCTTATAGAAACATCCACCTCGGCAGGATACCACATAAATTCATCAAATTTACTGAGAAATTCACGTGACCCCATATCAGGCAGCATAACATCAACACATCGTTTCTGGAATTTTTTAATATCGTCACTGTCCTGACAATTATCAGCAAAATTCTGCTGGTCATACTGAAATTTAGGAACAACATTCCATTCGCTTTCACGTGTCTTCCCGCTTTCATTACCTATCCAGCGCACATCAGGTGCACAGCCTGACATAACAATATTCGGCTGAAGCTTTAACGCAGTGCTCCATATACGTTCGAAATCATATTTCTGAACGGGCTGACCATCAGCCTTAGCGCCACAGGCACCATCAAGCCACAGCATAAAAATTTCGCCGTAGTTTGTTAAAAGCTCTGTCAGCTGACGGATATAAAAATCATTATATTCAGGTGTACCATAGCATTTTGCATTTCTGTCCCAGGGTGAAAGATAAACACCGAACTTAAGTCCGTATTTTCTGCAGGCATCAGACACCTCTTTAACAACGTCACCACTACCGTTTTTATAGGGGCTGTTCTTAATTGAATGCTCAGTTGTTTCTGTCTGCCACAGACAAAAGCCGTCGTGGTGCTTGCAGGTTAAAATAACGCCCTTCATCCCTGCATCCTTTATTGCACTGCACCACTGCTCAGCATTCTGCTTTTTAGGATTAAATATGCTTTCACTTTCCTTACCGCTGCCCCATTCACGGTTTGTAAATGTATTAATACCATAGTGAATAAAGGCGTAATATTTCATTTCCTGAATAATCAGCTGACGTCTGTTCGGTACAATTGATGTATATAAATCTATTCTTTCATCACTCATATCAATCACCCCAACTCAAGCTTAAAGCAAAGCGGCATATCATCCTTAGGTATATCTTTAAGCATAATCCTCATACTCTTTTTATCTCTGACGAAATCAAGCTTTTCACCACTGCCAAGAAGGCTTACACTGCTTATTATAACATCCTGTGAAACGGCTTTAAAGCTTTTTATTCTCACAGTGTCGGTTTTCCTCGGCTTCATCCAGAACACATAAACACAGCTATTTTTATATGTAAAACGAAAATCCTTATAAGTATAGCCCTTTTCCTTATTATCCTTAAAAAAGCCCTCCTTAACATTTGCCTTGCCCTCACCAAAGCATTTCCACGGAGAGGTGCCGTAAATGCCCTCACCATTTGCATCAAGCCATTTGCCAATATTGAGTAAAACCGCAGTTTCCTCCTCAGTAATTGTACCATCAGCCTTCGGTCCGACATTTAAAAGCATTATTCCGTTTTTACTTACAATATCAATCAAATCGCAGACAATGTGCCTTACTGATTTGAATTTATTGTTTTCTGTATATCCCCAGGAGTTTTTTGCAATTGAGGTGCAGGTCTGCCACGGCACAGGTGATATATCCTTAAGTGCACCACGCTCAACATCAAAGGTTGCAGTCCCCTGTGGGAATGCATTGTGCTTATAATTAATTGTAACCTCAGCACCCCATTCATCTGCACGATTATAGTAATAAGCCGCAAGCTTTTTCAAAAACGGCTTAAACGCATTATTATGTATCCACCAGTCAAAATAAAGCACCTTCGGCTGATACCTGTCAATAAGCTCACAGGTTCTTGCAAGCCAGTCACGAAGAAATTCCTGTGACGGAGGAATTGAATCTGACTTTGATGCAGTAATATGCATAGTATTTGACGAAAGCTCTTTACAGTAATATGCGGGACCATAAAAATCCTCATATTTTTCATCATTAACATCACTGTCAAAGGTTCTTCCCATATTCATAAAAAAGTAGTGCTCTGCTCTGTGGCTTGAGCCGCAGAACATCAGCCCCTCATTTTCAAGTGCCGCTTTAAGCTCTCCTATAACATCCCTTTGAGGTCCCATATTAACAGCATTCCAGCGGTTAAAATCAGTATTATACATTGCAAAGCCGTCATGGTGTTCACACACAGGCATAACGTACCTTGCACCGCTCTTTTTAAAAAGCCTTGCCCACTGTGACGGATTAAACTGCTCAGCCTTAAACATAGGTATAAAATCCTTGTAACCGAAACTCTTATGATTGCCATATGTTTTAATATGATGATGGTATGCAGGCTTGGTTTTGTCATACATTTCACGTGAATACCATTCATTGCCGTAGGCAGGCACGCTGTACACACCCCAGTGAATAAAAATTCCGAACTTTGCGTTGCAGTACCATTCAGGAGTTTTATGGTTGCAAAGTGATGCCCAGTCAGCCTTATATTTTCCTTTTTCAATTACATCATCAACGATTTTTAACTGTTCTTCAATAGTCATATTATCTCTCAACCTTGATTATAATACCCTTTCGCTTACTGAGTGCAACAGGCTTATTAATATCAATTCTTCTCTGTCTGCTGCTGTTGAATTTTATTTCTTTAGCTGATGAAGGCTTAAAACCTAAAAGCTTTTCATCAAGCATAAATGAAAACTCTTCTTTCTTCTGTGAAAAGTTATAGAAGCAAAGCAGTGCCTCATTATCCTTTACATAAGCTGTTGCAAGCACATTTTTATTATCGGTTTTAACGGGATTTTCGCTATGCCAGTAGCCGAGCATTCTGCTGTCAGGAATACCGAAATCATCCCATATCTTATACATTTTTACAGCATTTGTATGTCCCCAGCCAAAGCGGTTATTCATACCATAAAGCATACCTGCATAAAAATCACCGCCGCCCTCAAGCATCTGACCTGTGATACCATAGGGTATACCCGAAACCTCACAAAGCATATACTCAGGCGAATACTTTTTATAGAAAAAGCCCTCACCAAGCCATATGCTGTCAAGAAACGGCAAAAGCTCTGCATAAAGATTAAGACAGCTTACATCCCCTGCTCTCGGCTCCTCGTGATTCCACATATGCATATCAATCAAGCCGTCTGTTTTATCAAGAATTTTCTTTGCACGCTCAATTGTTGTTCTGTCCAAAGAGGTATCATCAATATATATTCCCTTGATACCCACATTTTCAACCAGCCAGTTAAGACCCTCAATATAATAGTTATCAAGCCTTGTATCAGGTCTTACAATAAATGAAATATCGTGGTCATTCTTATATTTACCGTGCTTATACTTAACAAACCAGCCGGGTATAATATCCTCACCGAAATTGTCAACAAGCCACTGGGGCTTTTCCTTTTGCCAGGAGTGACTGACTCCCTGCTTTCTTAAAATAATCTCATCACCCAGTGCTTTATAAACAAAGGTTTCAGCCATATGGTTGCTGTGCTCACGTTCTGTATAGTAAAGCTTAATGCCTATCCCTTTTTCCCTTGCATAACGCACTGCTTTTTTCAGTCGGTCAACCTCATAAAACGGATAATTGATAAATGGCATTATCATATTGCCCTGATGAAAAGTAACGTAATTGAGTCCGTTTTTATATGCCCTGTCAATTTCTTTATATTCATTCTTAAGCTCATTGCTGTGTGAATATCTGACTGTGAATGCTTTTTTATAATCAATCGGCTTGAAGGGTGTAAAATGGAGTTCAAACTTAAATTCTCTTGCTTCACCCTTTCTAAATTCAAACTCACCTGTGTATGCACATATGTTAGTGAAATTATTGTTAACTTTAATATCAATACCGCCCCTGCCATTATTATCCCAGGTGGTAACAGGCACATTAAGAGGCAGATTTTTATAAAAAATATTAATCAGCGGACGTCTGTAATTCTCTGCCTTCAGCTTAACACGCATACCGCAGTTAACTGTTCCCACAAAGATGCAGTCCTGCTGCTTATCATTATCCCATTTAAAGCTTAGATTTTCCGAAGCAGATGCTCTGTGACCCAGTCCGTGCATAAGCAGTGAGCAATCCTTGCTTATGTAAAAATCCAGTGAAATATCAGGCACAGTAAAATCTTCTTTCGGTGTGATTTTCACCGAATATTCCATCTGTCCGTCATATCTTAATACTGATGAAACCTCTGCATTCAGTCTGTCATTATTACAAATTGTTCTGCTTTCCACCCTGTTATTAAAAGCAGTGCTTTCTGTCATTTCTCCGTCAAGGATATAATCACCGATAACAAATTCAGCAGGCTTTGCAAAAAGCTCCTTTTGAATATCATCACAAAGTTGAACAGCCTCATCAAACATTGAGAACATCTGTTTAGGAAGTCCGCTGTCAGCAAGTACAATTTCTCTTCCGAGTACATTCAGCTTATCTTCTGAAAGAACAGGTGATGTAAACGGCTTAACGAGTGTTTCGTCCTGTGCAAGACTTGAATTGAGCCAGTTAAGCCTTGAAAGCCTCCACAAATCATTATATCCCTTGTTGACAACAGGAATATCAGCAATTTCAAAACCAACCTCAAATTTTCTGCTTTCATTCAGGGTATTAATTGTTATGACTGAATTCTCAAATTCTTCACAGCCGTCAGCACACTGAACTGTAAAGAACAAAGGCTGAAGATTATTTGCTTTAAGCTTAACAACAGCATTGCTTTTATTACCGAATTTATCAACAATATCTGTATTTATACAGCTTATATTAAGGTTGCTCTTTATGCTTATGCTTTCAATAATATCATCTGTTTCAGACAGCACTGCTATCTGCACTGCGTAAATTTCGTTTTTTGACATTCTGATGCTTACATTCTCTTCAATGCATATACCATCACTGAGAACACTCAGATCATCAAAATGAACAATCTTATACATTCTGTCAAATAAATAAAGTTTCATAATACACCTCACTATTATTTATATTATATAACATATCAATTTGCAATTAAATTCAAAATGCAGTATAATAAATACACAAATCGGAAATCGAGGACTGTTTATGTATCAAAATGATTTCTTTTTGATACATAAACAGT
>DBFOUY010000110.1:0-4267 GCA_048365975.1 Eubacterium sp. | reverse complement strand
ACTCTATTCATTGTATCATAATCATAATTTGAATACAAGCCATTGACTTTATCAGTATATTTATATAAATTTCCTGATTTATCATATTGCCAGTTATACTGTTCTGTATCATTTGCAGATTGAGATAATAACAAACCTGTTTTAGAATATGCCGATTTAATTGTATAGTCATTACCATACGTTGTAGTGGAGGTTTTAGAATTATCATCGTAAACACTGTCTGATAATAATCTGCTGCCTATTTCTACACTTTTAGTATTTCCGTATTTGTCATAACTGAAATAGTAATTCTGTTTTGAACTGTCAGAATTTGTTCTTTTAATTGACGATAAATTATCGCCAGTATATTCATAAGAATTAGTAATTCCGCCATTTGACATACTGCTGAGGTTATTATCAATATTATAGCTAAAATGTGTAGTATTTCCTGACGGATCAGTAACTGAGTTCAGATTACCTGAAACTAAATCATAATCATATTCTGTTGTATTATTATTTTCATCTATCACTTTTGTTACATATGAACCGGCATTTATACAATTTTGAGAATCCGCCTCATTATATGCTGTATCAGTTGCAATTTTCATTGTGTTAGCACTGTTAACATCAACAACATTTGTAACATTACCGTATCCGTCATATGTATAGTTTGTTGAAACATTTCTTTGAGATACAGCTGTTTTCAGATTATTATAATCATCATATGTATAATTTGTTTCATAACCATAGCAATCAATGCTTTTTGTAAGGTTATTGCCTGAATATGTGTTTTTAGTTGAATCAGAATAGCCTGACTTTGATGATGTAAGATTGCCGTTAGCATCATATGAATATGAATTACCATTATTTTTAACGAGTTGAAAATTGCTGAATTTCACAGAATTAATCTGATTTCTATATCTGGGATATATTTTAATTGATACGGGTGTTTTTTCAGCGGATGTTCCATCACTTAAATCAAAAGTTTGAATTGCATATTGCCATTCGCCTACGGCATTATTGAATTTTGCAGCTGGTTTATACACAAAGCTATTATCGCTGTATATTACTTTTATGCAAATGTCAAAAGCTTTGTCATTGTTTGTAGCACATGAAGCGTTACCTATTGCCCAACCACTTACAGTGTATGTATCGCTTTCCTTACCTGTAATCGGTACATATTGACATATATGCTTGTTTTTAACAGCATTACCTGACATACTAAAATAAAGATTATTTTTTTCAAGGTCACATCTGTCGTCTACTGCATTAGAAACTGACCATTTATAAGGCAAACAAGTGCTGTTGTCAACATATCTCATACAACTGTTTTCCAGCATATTAAAGGCAGACGGGCTTTGACCTTCTTCAAGTTGAACGCTGTCATAATACACTGTTCCTGTAGCATTTCGCAACATTAAATTAATTCTGGTATTTGTTATATTCTCAGGAACGCTGAATGTAACGCTTATTCTCTGCCAACCATCATTAATTGCAGTATTTGTTGAATCTTTAATGTAATTAGAAATATATGATTTTGAAGTATCAGCATTAGTCGTAACTTTAAGCAAAACACCATAATCATACTTTTCAGAAGCCTGTTTTAAATTAACAGTTTTTACATATGCAGAGAGTGTATAAGTTTTTCCTGCTTCTACAATGTCACTATTCAAGTATTGATAAAGAACAGCTCTTCCATCATTAGAAGACTTACTTGAAGCTATTTTAAATGAACGTTTTCCTGAATATTTTACATTGACATCATAACTATCAGTGAAAGTACATTGTCCTGTAGTTGAAGCAGATTTCCATACTCCATCATATTCTGCAGACGGATTTTTCAGCAGGTTTTCAGTATTAGCCTGGGCACTGGTTGTGGATGCCAAGGTATTTATTTGTTTAATATTACTTCCGCTTGCGTTGATTGATGAAGAATTATATGTGTTTTTAGATGCATAAAACAAATAGTTATCTGATTGCTCATTATAAGTTGAAATTGTTCTTCCTGCATTATCAAATTGTATATAAGTAACATTTGATTTGCCTTTTAGTGATGTTGTTATTTTAGTTTCATTTATATTATGCCTGTCATATGAAATACCATATACCTTTTCGGAATTATTGTACTCTGATGCACCTAACAATCGTTCTCCAAAAAGAATAGTTTTATAATCAAAATTAACACTTTTATTGCTTTTGTTGTTATGAATTTTCTCAAGTAGAGTATATAGTGTCGTATATTTATATGATGTTTTTCCATTAACAGGGCTGTCAACACTCAGCAATGAAATATTAGTTCCATATAAATAGGAATTAACAATACCTGTTTCATCTGTTATTGTGTCTAATAACAGATATTCAATTCCATCAGAATCAGTAACTATTTTACTGTCAAGTTTAATAATATGACCTGACCCATCAGTTATTTTTGATATTGCAGAAACTTTTTTGCCGTTTAAAACATAATCAGAATAGGAAATAATTATATTACTCGGACTTTTTTGATTGTTTTTTAACTTTGTTATATTACCAGAGGAATTAAATACTGTAATGTTTTTATTTTTATCTACAATTTGATAACCATTTGACAGAACCTTTAATTCTAATCCTAATCCATCTTCATCATAATATCTTGTTGTATTATCTGTTGTTTTTGCATAAAAATAATGCTCTGTTCCATCACCATCTTCATAAACATAGGGATATGCTTTTTGACTGTCACCTGTTAATCCGTAAAGCTTTGATGAACGAATTGTCTGTTGAACATTTAATTTCCAGCCCAAACCAGTGCTTGGATATATGTTTGTATACTGCTTAGAATTGTTGCAGCTATTATAAATGTGCTCTACTGTAACAGGCAATCTGCTGCCGCTTGTTTGAGCATCTAAATGACTTGCTATAACATTACCTGAATAATCGTTAATATATGCATTATCATTAGGACCTGAATTAACAGAGGTATAGGTCCAGTAATTTTCAAGTCCTTTATTATTTTTATAAGATATAGTTAAAAATGGATAAGCATTTGTGTTTTTACCTGAATCAATTGCAAATTTTCCAAAAATATTTCCACCATCAGTTAAAATATTACCATCCTTCAAAACAATTCCGTAATTCTTTTCTTCACCTTCATACCAAGCTTTAACCGCTTTGGTAATATTCCAGCTTTTTAAGACGGCTTTTCCTTTGTCAATTGATTCTTTGTCCGATTTCTTAATAAAATCATAATCTAATGATTGTAATCCGTATGCAGGCTGAACTGCCCAGGTAGTTGCATTAGTCCAAAGTGATTTAACAAGATAAGCTTTGATTTGAGCATCGTCCATTTTTTCACTACTGTATGTTAAACCTGTTTCATACAAATTAAGATTTGCATCAACAATCATATCATTAGAATCTAATTTGGGCAAATCAAATTTTAACATAATTCTTGTAAAGCCATAGCTAATATCATATCCGCCTAAAATACAATTATCATCATTAGCAAGGTTTGATAATATCTTTACTGACGAAATGCAACAAACATCTATCGCTTCTTCCGTCTGCTTACTTTTGATTTGTGGGTCAATTACAACCGGAAATTCTCTTTCTTCAGCATTAATCCAAGAACCATTTGCATCAATTGTTAATATATATGTTGTTTCGCTTTTCTGTTCTAATGAGATATTTATTTCTTCACAAGATTCACCGATAGAATCATACATAAACATTTTAGGTATTGTATATATACATTTTTCAGTTTCATAATCAACAGCAATAATACTGTTATCATCCTGCAAGCTCAGTTTCAAATTTTCAACAGTAATTTCAAAAGAAAATGTATAATCATCAATAGGTTTTTTGACAACGATATTCTCTTTTAGTCCATTGCCGTTTACAGTGTATTCCAAGTCTGTATTATGAATAATGTTTTTATATGAAATACTTTGCGATGCATTCTCGACGCTTTGCTCTACCAAGGTAGAATTTTCACTGTTGTCTGTTTCTTCAATATCAATATTATTTATTGATGACATAATTCTGCTCTTATTAAGCAAATTCCAGCTTAAATTATACTTATCTTCACTTATTGTAATCAGCTTATCTGAATCAGCATTTTTCGCAAATTTAACATCAAAGCTACCATTTTGTGTCTTATATCCATTAAAATCATTATCATCAATACTTTTTTCGTATTTTAATGAATTGTCAAGATTTTCCCATTCTCCGTTTTCCATATAATGAACAGGTTCATTATACATAACTGCCTGAACAGTATTATCGCTCATTAAAAATTGTTTTGTGTCAG